>NHHQ01000156.1 GCA_002170915.1 Rhodospirillaceae bacterium TMED167
CCGGCGTCCTTACAGCCCTGCTCTCCGCCGAGTTCTAAATAGTCTTGCCCGGCAATGGTTTCCGCGCAAATAAAACCCTTTTCAAAATCTGTATGGATCCGCCCAGCGGCTTCCGGCGCCTTGCTGCCCTTCTGCACGGTCCACGCCCGGGCCTCGTTGGGACCCGCGGTGAAATAGGTGATCAGGTCCAACAGCTCGTACCCTGCCCGGATCAACCGGTCCAAGCCTGTTTCCGCCAATCCGATGGCCTCCAGAAATTCCTGCTTTTCCCCTGGATCTTCCAACTGGGAAACCTCAGCTTCAATCTTGGCAGAGATCACAACGGACGCGGCGCCTTGGGCCTGGGCGTAAGCCGCAACACTTTCCGAAAACGCGTTGCCTCCGTCCGCTTTGTCCTCTTCCACATTACAGACATATAGAACAGGTTTTGACGACAACAGCTGTAGCATCCGAAACGAACGTTCCTCGCCTTCCTTCAGGACCGTTTTGCGGGCCGGCTGACCGTCCCTCAATACCCCCAGCACCCGTTCCAGCAGATCGAGTTCCGCCACGGCATCCTTTTCGCCTGCCCGAGCTTTTTTGGCGAGGGGCTCGACCCGTTTTTCCAGACTCTCCAAGTCGGCCAGCATCAGTTCCGTCTCAACCACCTCGGCATCCCGGACAGGGTCAACGGTCTCTTCCAGATGGGTGATGTTGCTATCGGCAAAGCAACGAAGCACATGGAGAATGGCATCCACTTCCCGGATATTACCGAGGAACTGATTGCCGAGCCCTTCCCCGGTACTGGCACCTTTGACAAGACCCGCGATGTCCACAAACTCAAGATAGGTGGGAACGATCGTTTCAGACTTTGCCGTTTCCGCAATGCGGCCCAGTCTAACGTCTGGCACGCTCACCCGGCCTGAATTGGGCTCAATCGTACAAAACGGATAATTGGCTGTCTCAGCCTGCGCGGTAGACGTCAGCGCATTGAAGAGGGTCGACTTACCCACGTTGGGCAATCCAACAATGCCGCAATTAAATCCCATTTATNTGTCACTCTCTTGATNGTCTTGTNTCGNGTNTNGGGGCGCCTTTTTTTGACCCGGAGGCTTNAGGATCAGCGCCACCTTGGANNTGAANTNAGANNCCCTATCTGCCANCANATNCGGCGAGGCTTNTGCNATCGCCTCAATNGNTTTGTCCACCCAAACCATATCCGCCNTGGCAAANTCCTNCAGGACGTGTCCGGTTACNAGATCTCTCTCGCCCGGATGACCAATGCCGATGCGCACGCGGCGGAAATCCTGGCTGAGATGCCGAGCAATGCTNTTGAGGCCATTATGNCCCGCCACTCCCCCACCGGTTTTGGCACGGATCTTACCGGGCGCAAGATCCAGTTCGTCATGAAACACCACAACACGCGNCGGCGGTATTTTAAAAAATCGTGCAGCCGCACCAACAGATTTGCCGGAATCGTTCATAAAGGTCATGGGTTTCAACAGAAGAATCTTGTGGCCGTCCATCGAACCTTCGCACACATCGCCGTCGAACTTCACACGAAAGGGTGCAAAACCAAAGCGGCGGTGAATTTCATCCACCACCATAAACCCGACATTGTGCCGGTTACCCGCATATTTTGCTCCGGGATTTCCAAGTCCGGCCAGCAGGTGCATGGCCGACCTCCTATCAATTGTATCCGCGTTGACAGCCAGCTAACGGACCAGGGAGATTAGTCTCCCTGACCACCGTCGCCCGAATCGACGGCACCTTCCGCGCCGTCACTTTCGGCACCCTCTTCGCCCTCTTCGCCCTCTACACCGTCACCTAACTCGGCGTCGCTCGGCATCACCGTCGGTGCAGCGATGGTCGCCACTGTGAAGTTGCGATCGGTCGTCGCAGTCACGCCTTCTGGCAAATCAATGGCGCCGATGTGAAGCGAGTCGCCAATTTCCAAGCCGTCGAGGTTAAAGGTCAGTTCACCCGGGATATTGAACGGAGAACACAAGAGCTCTACCTCACGGCGAACAATATTCAACACACCACCCCGTTTCAGGCCGGGGCTGTCCTCCTCATTTTCAAACACCACAGGGATCGACAACACAATCCGAGTGTTTTCATTGAACCGCATGAAATCGATGTGCAGNGCCCGGTCAGTTACCGGGTGGAGNTGCAGATCACGCNCCANCACTTGGTGTTTTTCACCGTCAACACCGACTTCAAAAATCTGCGTAAAGAACTGGGGACTTTGNATCAATTTTTCGACTTCCCGGCCTTCCANGGAAATCATCGNGGTATCCTGNTTGTTACCGTATATCACCGCCGGNACGCGTCCTGCTCTNCTATGAGCCCGTGCCACCCCCTTGCCGGCCCGGTCACGCGCTTCGGCNGAGATGCTAATTGCATCAACCATNGTCATCTCCATTNNGNTTTNAGGACGCCAGCCTCCAGGGGTGCCAGCGTCGGAAGAGGCGGTGATTTAAAGGGAAATGGCGGACTAGTCAAACAGACTCGATACGGAATTCTCTAGACTAATGCGCTGCATGGCCTCCGCGATGAGCGGCGCGACGGTCAATTGCTCAATGTTATGAGCGACCCGCACCGCCTCGGTCGCCATGATGCTATCTGTGGTCACTAATTTCTCCAGCGGAGAAGCCGTCACCCGGGCGACGGCGCCACCTGATAAGACACCATGGGTCACATACGCAGAGACAGATTTGGCACCAGAGTCCATGAGGGCAGTTGCGGCATTGCAAAGGGTGCCCGCAGAGTCAACGATATCATCAATGAGTATACACTGGCGGTCTTTTACCTCGCCGATAATGTTCATAACTTCTGATTCTCCGGCCCGTTCACGGCGCTTATCAATGATCGCAAGGTCGGCATCCAGGCGCTTTGCGATGGCACGCGCCCGCACCACACCGCCCACATCCGGCGACACCATCATGATGCCGTCCCAGTTATACCGTTCGGAAATATCCTTGTTGAAAACGGGCGAGGCAAACAAGTTATCCAGAGGAATATCAAAAAAACCCTGAATTTGGCCGGCATGGAGATCAAGTGTAAGCACCCTGTCGGCTCCGGCTTCCGTGATCAAATTGGCGACCAGTTTGGCGGAAATGGGCGAGCGAGGGCTCGACTTCCGGTCCTGACGAGCATACCCAAAATACGGGATAACCGCCGTTATCCGGCGCGCGGACCCGCGCCGGAGTGCATCCAATGTCACCAGCAATTCCATGAGGTTGTCGTTCGCCGGATACGACGTGGACTGAATGACNAACACATCCTCGCCGCGGACGTTTTCGTTGATNTCAACGAAGANTTCCATATCNGANAAGCGGCGGACGCTNGCGCTGGTNAGAGGTAAATTAAGGTAGGCNNAAATCGCCTCTGCGATNGGACGNTTGCTATTGCAGGTGAGGACTTTCATCCAATTCGGGCCCCCTAGACCCTTATGTGCCACTGTTTGGACCTACCCCCGACACTCAAGTTTTTTGTCCAAACCGTGACTGCGCAATTATTTAACAATGAGTCTAATGCCTGTAAACGGTCAAGATTCCGAATCCCCTAACGCCTTCTCACGGAAGGGTATTTCGAGGCCGGGCTGACTTTGGTTGCGATACCCCGCGCGTCGCAAAACGCCTTTGATTCCCGCAACTGCGCCTTTTGCAACGGCTAATGCCAAACGTCCCCAGCGATTACTTAAAGCGTCGGCGGGCACCCTATTGTTCTGGGTGATCTTCCCAAGTTNTTTGCCATCCCCCGATGTCACGCGCCAGATAATGGCGACATCACTTTTACCCTGAACCGGCTGGCTGACNCTGACCACACCCTTGACCAAATACTGCNCNTCTTGCCGGGACGTCACCACCTGNTTGCCTTCCCGTTTNAGGNTGAGGGCCAAGGACCGGTAAAGCGCCACATTGCCATCTCCCGGGGCTCCGTCCACAGCCAACACATAAATCTTTGGAGTCCCATCGGCAGCCAACTCTTTGGTTGGGGTGCCTGCAGCCGGTGTGCGTTTGAGGTCATCGGACCGGTCATTTTGGATATACCCGGCCAACAGAAGAGCGGCGTCTTCCGCTGTGGTGGCAAGCAGCTTGGAATCGGACGTCAGCCAACCGGCCTTCTCACCTTGAACAAACTGATTGAACGATCGGGCCAGCGTGCCATCGGCTGAGAACAGCTTCCAGGTAAAGCTCACGGTTTCGGGCTGAGGAACAACAGACGGACCGATCACAAGGTCGCTCGACAGAAAGTATTCAGCGCTAAATTCAGGATCGGCGCTGGCCGGTATATTGGCCTCTGCAAATGCCGCAATCAACGCCGATTCCAGGGTCGTTTTGAGGCCGTCTGGGAGAGAGGGATCAATCCGTACGCCGATCGCCCCGCCATCCGGCAACGTGACGAGGCCCCCGGGCGCCCGCAGTCTCTCGTCCTGAAAAGGCTTGGGCAGCGCGCCACAGCCAACAAGGAACACGGCCGCCGCCAGCACCCCGACCCATCGCTTCATGTCATACCGCGCAGCTAAACAGAAGAACCACGAAACTGAACAAAATTAAGATAATCATATGAGGCATAGTGAAAATCTGACCACGGCTATCTTTCAGGTGCAAGAGCGATCACGGAGAGGGCACGGCCATAGTCAGGCTCGCCTCTGTGAACCGAGCGGCGGTAACTGAAGAAGCAGGTCTCCTCTGAGCACGTATCCCTGCCTGACACTGATATTTGAGTAATCTCGGCCTGCTCGAGCCGGGCGGCGACATAAGCGGTCAGATCAAACTGAAACTTGCCGTCTTTTATACCCGGTTTGAAAAATGTTGCTGTGGCCGGGTCTGCCGCCGCGTATCGGTCCCGGAACGGCTCCCCGACCTCATAAGACGCCTGAGAGATGGCCGGTCCAATAGCGGCAATTATTTTCCCCCGTTCCGCCCCGGCAGACAGCATCATAGTAATGGTCCGATCCGTAATACCACTGAGCGCCCCCTTCCACCCGGCATGCGCGGCGGCGATGACGCGATTTTCCAGATCAGCAAACAGGACAGGCGCACAGTCGGCCGTGAGGATGCCGAGGATGATACCCGAGCGCGTGGTGACCATGCCATCTGCTTCGGGGGCAGCCTCCGGCGTCCATGGGGCATCCACTAACACGACCTCGGCCGAATGAATTTGATGACACGTGAGTAGGTCGGCATTCTTAAGACCGAGAACAGATTTTGCCCGGATGCGGTTCTCGGTCACATTTTCCGGCGCATCACCCGAGCCATAGCCACAATTGAGGCTATCATAAAGACCGGCACTTACGCCCCCGGCGCGGGTGAAAAATCCGTGCTGGATGCCGTTCCTATCGGCCAGCACATCGGACATTAGCCTATCAGGCCGCATCATTTCTGGCAGAGCATCTTTTTTCATGGCCACTAAAATCCCCCTGGATCTGGTAAATCAGGATGACTGAGAGCAATCACCTTGAAAAGGCCGCCCATGGCATCGTCGCCTGTTAATCTCTCCAAGGCCGTCTCGATATCCCTCTTCTGCGCTGACGAAGCAGCGTCCATAAGGGTGTCTGCGCGTGGCCCAATACCGAGGTTTAGCAGGAACGTCCCCTGTGTCACGGGACCACTGACGCGGACACCGGCATGACCGGCAAGACGCGCGACGGCCTCGAAATCGACATGAGCCGTCAAATCAGCATCGCCAGGATGGGCCAGGGGGTCGGCATATTGATGATCCGCCACGGCCTGAAAAGTATCACCTCCCGTTTGCGCCGCGTAGCCATAGTCGATGAACAGGGCCACGCCTTTGTGCTTCATGATCATGCGGGAGATTTCGCGGATGATAATATGGGCCGCTGGGCAGACCTCGTAAATTTGGTTTTCTGACCCCGTCGCCAACGCCGGCGGAACGTACAACCCGTCTGCCGCAGATAATGCCGAGGACGTCCATTTGAGGGCATCACCGGCGATCGTCAGGCCAATCGACCGCTCCTGCCAGCCGCCGTCTGTGCTGACAAACTGACGGATGGGCAAAGCATCTAGAAACTCGTTGGCGAGAAGGATAAATGGGCCATCCGGGACTTGGTCAACCTGGTCATGCCAATGGATCGGACGGTAGATGGCGGCGAGAGCGGCTTGCTGGAGTTTTCGCAGTACCGGACTTGTCTCCACCAGATGGACCCGGAGGGCATCGTAAAACGCCGCCACGTTGCCCGCCGCCCGCATCCCATCGGCCATCAGGGTGCCCCGGCCAGGACCAAGCTCAATCAGGTTTAGGGTCGCCGGCGCTCCCAACTGGCGCCAGCAAACCACACTCCAGAGACCCAGGAGCTCGCCGAACATTTGGCTGATTTCCGGCGCGGTAACGAAATCGCCGGCGCTGCCAAGGGGATCGCCTTTCCAATAGTAACCGTGTTCTGGATGACTCAGGGCCTCCGCCATATAGGCGTCCAGGCTCAGGGGCCCCTCGTTTTGAATACGTGATTTAAGATGTTCGAATAATGCGCTCACGGGGCGGTTTTATGAGGCCGAAACACGAGATACAAGCCGAACAGCAGTACCGGGATGGACAGCCACTGCCCCATGGTCAGGCCAAACGCCAAGACGCCCAGGTGCACGTCCGGCTGGCGAACGAATTCCACGAGGCCACGGGCGGCGGCATACCCCAGCATAAAGATGCCGGTCAGCAGGCCGGGCCGCGTGCGGATTTTGTCAATTCGGGAGAGAATATAGAGGAGAGCGAACAGCACCGCCCCCTCCAGGAGGGCTTCATAAAGCTGGCTCGGATGCCGAGGCTCAGGACCGCCTGCCGGAAACACCATCGCCCAGGGCACGTCTGTCACTCGGCCATAAAGCTCGCCATTGATGAAATTGGCTATTCTGACAGCGAGCAGTCCAATGGGGGCGGCACATGCGATGGCATCACTGAACTGCCAAAATGGTATTTTCCGCATCTTTACAAAAACGATCACCGCGACGATGACACCGATAAGACCGCCGTGAAAGGACAGACCGCCCTGCCAAATCTGGAAAAAATTGAAATTGTCCGCGGAATAAAAAGCACCGTAACCGATCCGCCCGCCCAGAACCGTGGCAAGAACGGCCCACACGAGAAAATCGTCAATATGCTTTTTTTCTACTCTAACCGGCGAACGCTCGAAAAATTTAAGCACCCACCACCACGCGCCAACGCACCCCGCCATCCAGAGCAAACCATACCATCGGATGGCGAGCGGAAAACTACCGATCATGCCGATGTCAATGAGCACCGGATCAATGTTGGGAAAGGGCAAAGCAAAGGTCATGGCATTCGATACCCTGGAAAGTCCCCGTGGATCAACTCAGAATTCCATGACCGTTAGGGTCCCCGACTCACAAATACGCATCTTCCGCCATTAAATGGTCGGAGACATACCGACCGACACCGTCCTCTAGAGAGGTAAACGGCCGGTCGTATCCGGCGGCCCTGAGTTTCACCATATTCGCTTCTGTGAAATACTGATACTTATCCCGAATGGCCTCTGGCGTGGGGACATAGTCAATGACCACGTCCTTGCTCATGGCCTGAAAGACAGCGGTGGCAAGATCCAAGAAGCTCCGCGCCTGCCCGGTCCCGCAGTTGAATACACCGGAAACAGTCGGGTGCGCCTCCAGCCAGAGCATCACCTCCACACAGTCACCGACCCAGATAAAATCGCGAAGCTGACCACCGTCTTCATAATCTGGGTGATGGGACTGGAAAAGCCGCGCACGGCCGGTCCTAGAAATTTGCTCGAAAACCTGGGGCACCACGCTCATTTGCCCGCCTTTGTGATATTCGTTGGGCCCATACACATTAAAAAACTTGAGCCCGGCCCACTGCGGCGGGGCAGCAACCCCCGCTGCGACCTGTTCCGCCACCCAAATATCAAACTCGTTTTTGCTCCGGCCATAAGGGTTGAGGGGCTGAAGCTGCTGTAAGGCCACGACGGTGTCATCATCGTCAAACCCCACGGCCCCGTCACCATAAGTTGCCGCCGACGACGCATAGATGAGTGGCACTTCATGATCCCGGCACCAAGTCCAAATCTGGGTGGGAAGGGTGACATTTATCTCGGTGATAAGGGCAACATTTGTCTCGGTGGTAGAAGAAATCGCCCCCATGTGAAAGACGGTTTCAATTTCCCGCGCCCGGTCCTGCATAAACGCCAAAAGACCATCTGGCGGAATACGCTCGGCGATGCGCCGATTTTCCAGGTTCTTCAACTTTTCGTNGGCANGTCCAACCAATCGCAGACAGCNATNTCATCNNCNGTGGCCTCCAGGGCCGCCACTANGTTNGATCCGATAAAGCCNCCGGCGCCGGTAACGAGTTTCATGCGGGTGTGTCCGTCTTTCAGTAACACCATCGTTATAGTGCTGGCCCGATGTCCCCGCAAGTTACGCCAACATCCTATGTACCGTTGCGGTACCGTGGCATTTGGACCATATTATTCTATTGAACCATGAGATGCTGGAGTCAAGATATGCAAACCCGCAACCGAATTTTCGATGATCTGGCAAAGCTCGCCAACAGCGCGACCGGGACAATGGCGGGCCTGAAAGACGAAATAGAAAACATGGTACGGTACCGCATGGAAGGTTTTATGTCCGACATGAATATGGTGAGCCGTGAAGAATTTGACGCCGTCAAAGTCATGGCCGCCAAGGCCCGCTCAGAGCAAGCCAAACTCGAGAAGAGAATCGTGGAGTTGGATGCCAAATTAGACCGGGCGGCCCTCACGCCTCGGGCAAAGAAAAAGACTGCTACGGCGAAAAAAAGCGCGAAAAAATAGGCTGATTCCCGTCGCTTCGCGCTTATCCACAGCATAATCGCTGGGGTTACGGTTTCCCTCTTGCGTCCGTTATGGCCATCTGGCAGGCTATCCCTAGTGGTGGTCAGTAGTTCAATCACAACATGTTGATCCGAAGAATATGCTCAAGTTCACCAAGTGTGAAATATCTCAAGTGACGTCAGGTAGACCAGAGTATTAGACGGAAGGCGGGTATGGCAATTTTAGATTTGCACCATGATATGGCACAGGGTTTCCCCTTGGATTTGGTGGAGCAGTTTATTCGCGCCCAGGGCTGGACCTGTAGGCGCGTCCACGACGATGAAATGGCCGCAGAATATCGGGGGAAATGGTGCGACTATTCCCTGCATTTTGCATGGTCAAACGAAGTCTCCGCTTTTCATTTCACCTGTGCCTTTGATGTCCGGATCCCGGACGCCAAAAAGGACCATGTTAACCAACTTCTCGCGCTTGCGAACGACAAATTATGGCTCGGCCATTTCGGTATTTGGCACGAAGAAGGTCTCCCCATGTATCGGCATGCTTTGCCTCTACGAAGCTCTAAACTATCTGCGGAACAAATCGAGGATCTCCTGGACATCTCATTGTCGGAATGTGAGAGATTTTATCCTGCTTTTCAGTATGTAGTGTGGGGCGGAAAAGCGCCAGCCGACGCCTTAGAGGCGGCCATCATTGATCCTGTTGGAGAGGCCTAAGCCGCCGTGTCTGACATCTTGCTTGTGGGCTGCGGCAAAATGGGCAGCGCATTAGTTGACGGCTGGCTCACCGAAGGCCGGGACCCGGCCTCCATCACCATCATTGAACCACAACTCCCGTCCCTAGCCTCCCTTGTAGCGAGAGGCGTCCAGGCCTTGGCCTCTGATCAGGACCTCCCCAGTGCCTTTGCTCCCGAACTCGTTCTGTTTGCCGTGAAACCGCAAGTAATGGGAAACATCATCCCGCCCTATGCCCGGTTCAAAGAAAGTGCCGTTTACATGTCCATCGCCGCCGGTCAGACAGTGGCCTTCTTTAAAGAGTGTCTGGGAGAGGATGCCGCCATCGTGCGGGTGATGCCGAACATGCCAGCGGCTATCGGCCGTGGGATATCCGGCGGTGTTGCCAGCGGCACCGTACAAAAAGATCAATTGGACCTGGCAGCAAGTCTGATGCAGACCGCTGGAGAGTTTCATTGGCTAAAATCTGAAGACCAAATCGACGCGGTCACGGCGGTGTCAGGCAGTGGCCCGGCTTACGTCTTTCTCCTGGCGGAATGCCTTGCTGAAGCCGCCAAGTCTCTCGGGTTACCCGACGAGTTGGCCGAGAGGTTGGGACGGATGACGGTTGCCGGTTCAGGTGAACTGCTGCATCGCTCCGAGGAGACGGCGGCCATCTTGCGGCAAAATGTCACNAGCCCNGGCGGCACNACAGAGGCGGCNCTNAAGGTCCTNATGGCGGACGCCGGATTACAGGCGCTCCTNAANGAAGCGGCAGNGGCNGCCTTTANACGGTCGAGGGAATTGGCGGGNNCTTNAAAGNTNGGCCNNNATTTCANGATAATTTGGCGNTCCGCCAAGCCAGGCTCNAGAAATTCCCGCAAACTCTCCAANGCNCGTGCTTCCAACTGACGCACACGGTCNTTGGANAGATNCANNTCCCTGCCAATTGANGCAAAGGTCTGCTTCGCCTCNGNAAAATACCGGTTNCGGATAATNAANCGCTCNCGGTCCGANAAACNCTCNAGAGCAAGCGNNATNAGTTCGCTAAGGGCGGTGGTCTCGCTTTCNTCCGCNAGTTNGTCTTCCGGAGACGGGNCNTCCGAGCGCAACAGGTCGAGCCACGAGCTCGNGCTGTCATNGGACANCGGCGTATNNANNGANTGATCNCGCTGGGCAACNCGCCGCGCNAANTTCTTNACNTCAGCCGCCGTTGTCTCNAANCGNTCTGCCANCTGCGNNGCCAGCGNGTCNCTTAAGGCATCCGCGCCATCTAACAACTCCGTTGTTTTCCGGCGTAGATTGAGAAACAGCGATTTTTGCGCACTGGAGGTGCTGAGCCGGACGAGTGACCACGAGCGCACAATATAATCTTGGATTGAGGCACGAATCCACCACCTGGCATACGTCGAGAGTCGTGCATCCATGTCCGGATTGAACTTTTTGACCGCCTGCACTAGGCCGACAACACCCTCCTGAACCAGATCACTCATGGGAACGCCCGAGCGGCGATAGCCTTTTGCCACATTCACCACGAATCCCAGATGACTGGTGATCAGCTTTTCAGCCGCTGCCGCGTCGCCGCCTTCCGCCCGGCGGGCGAGTTCTTTTTCCTCCTCCCGGCCAAGGAGAGATCTTTTACGAGGCTCAGAAGAACCACTATGCGCCATTGCACGCCTTCTCAATTATCTCACCCGGGAAATGTATATCATAGCGCAAATATTCTATTCACCCAATTTAAAATAAGCCTCTAAAAATATTATTGACCTATTACCATAGGCCTAAGCATTTGGACTTCCG
>NHHQ01000157.1 GCA_002170915.1 Rhodospirillaceae bacterium TMED167
TAAAATTTTTTTTAACGCGTTGAAAAATATAGGGTTTATCAGATAACCCAATACGGTGATAAGCGGTTTTCTAATCCGCCGGTCACAGGTTCGAATCCTGTCGGGGTCGCCAATCTTTTCACTGACTTACGGGTCATGGGTGGTCCCGCAAGTTTCGAGATTACGGAATAATTCCGGAATAAAAACGCATTTGGACCGTCGGATCGTTTTGAGGCTCTGATGAATGGGTATGGCCATAAACACCACCAAATAGGTCTAAATGGCATCTAGGCTTGCAAATAAGTGTCCTTTAGAAGGAACTTATTATGCCGAAAAAAATCAAACGCGAGACCGACATCGCCATCAAATGGCTGCCGGACATTCAAGTATGGCAAGTTGATATGAATGCCATTGGCGGCAAGGTATTGGACATCGTCGACGACGTGGTCGAGGACAAGGACGCCGCAAACAATCTCAAGTTTCAAATCCAGAAGCAACTTATCGAGACCAAGTCGAGTGAGCTGGAAGCGCAGACCAAGATTGTACTAGCTGAGGCCCAAGGGTCTTGGCTGCAGCGCAATTGGCGTCCGCTGCTATTGATCACCTTCGTCGGGCTGGTGGTCGCGCACTGGTTCGGCTTTACAGCACCCAACATTCCAGAAAGCGTCCAGAATAACCTGCTCAATATCGTCATGGTTGGCGTGGGTGGTTACGTCATGGGCCGCAGCGCCGAGAAGGTGGCCGATAAGTGGAAGGGACCTCGATAATGGATATACCTAATCGACGACCCTGCATTACGACCCGCACGGATAATTTTCACTTTTCGGTAGGGTTTGATTCGCATACTGGCATGGCGGTTGAGTTCTTCATCACGGGTCGGGGCAAGGTTGGTCAGCAACTTGACACGGCACTTTATAAACTCTCCGTAAAGGCCTCAAAAATAATGCAAGGGGAGCCTGACAATGATTTGCCCGGATTGCTACAAGGGAATGGTGAAGACGCTCTTGCAGGAGTCGCGGGGGGCCAAAATTAGATGGTTACCGTGTCCGAGATGTCAGGGGTCTGGCGTAGCATACTGTTGCGATGGGGAGGACTGGTCCGGTGGCACCAGATGCGCGCCAACTGCGCGAGCTAGTAATCAAGCCAGCCCTGTCGGAGATCGAACTCTGGTCACCAGCGGCTGAGGAACTTGTTTTAGGCACGGCCATCATCGAGAGCCGACTATCGTTTATCAAGCAACTCGGCAGGGGCCCGGCTTTAGGCCTTTGGCAGATCGAGCCGGATACCCACCGCGACGTTTACCAAAACTTTCTGGAGTATCGCGAGGGCCTTTACGATCAAGTTATGAGTCTCTCAGCGCCCGGTCAGACCTTCGAGGAAAACCTCACATCCAACATGCAGTATGGAGCCGCTATATGCAGGCTCTGCTAGTACCGAGCGCCTGAGGCCCTGCCTGATGAGGGTGACCTTGAAGGCCAAGCCCGCTATTGGAAGCGCTATTACAACACGCCCCTGGGCGCTGGAACTGAGGGGAAGTACATTGCCGAAGTCGAAGAAACGCTCCGCGCCAGCTACGCCTAAGCTAAGGGACCCGGGAGTTACTTCCCCGCTACCTGGGCAGAACGGCCTCAACCGCCCGCAGAAGGCGACCCGACGTAGGCGAGGTAACGGTCGAAAACCAATCGGTGATTTTGCCATCGGGAGCAATTAGGTATTTGTGAAAATTCCAACGTGGTTTGGACATCGTCCCGAGACTATCCCGCGCCCACCGGTAGAATGGATGAGCCGCGCTTCCTTTGATGTTAACTTTTTCCGTTAGGGGAAAATCTACGTCGAAGTTGGTTTCGCAGAAAACCTTTATCTCAGTCTCCGACCCCGGCTCCTGGCCGCCAAAATCATTGGACGGAACTCCAAGGACAACCAGCCCTTGATTTCGGTAACGCTGCCAGAGGTTTTGCAAATCGGCATATTGACGGGTAAAGCCACAGCGTGACGCCGTATTAACGAGGAGCAACGCTTTCCCGGAATACTGCGATAAGGGCAGTGTCTGACCGTCAAGGGTGACAAAGGAAAATTGATGTGCTGATTGGAGTGATGGCTTCGCATTCATAGCAGAGCCTAGGATCTGCACTGTGATGAACCAGCGGGGTTCAAGTTTTGCTCAAGTGGCTGATCCATGAGCCAATACCAGTTGTCATAACCATAATGCTTATCGACCGGGGCCTCTGTCTCTTCAGTAGACTTGTCTGCTTTATCTCGATTGGTCATGACGTATTTTCCTGTATTAAGTCCTATCTTAGNTACGTAGTTGTTAAGCGTTCAGATCAAAATTACTGGAGGTGTTTAAATGCCGAGGTCGAAGAAGCGCTATGCGCCAGCTACGCGTAAACCAAGGGACCCTAACTGGAGAAGGCGCCACGCATTCGCCACAAGGTCGAACCTGACCCAAGCGCCTATAAGCGCGGGCAAAAAGCATACCAAACCGTTGGCTGAGGACGAGCCAGAGTAGGAGTGCATAAAGGTATGAGGGGGCTCGGCAAATATAGCTCTATGCGGTGCCGTCGAGTTTAAGTCTACTAAGGTCGAAACTAACTTCCCTGTTAAATTTCAAATGAGAAATGTTCTCCTACGTAGCCTAGCCCTTCAGTTCATGCCACGCGCTGATCGGCTAGGTTTTTTTTACCGAAAATTATGGGCTGACCGTCGGATTGCATTACGGAATAATTCCCGAAAAAAACCATCATGCTGTATCAAGACGTTATCAAATGTCGCTTGACGTGCTTTAGCAAATCGGAATAAGTTTAGTGATTCCAGGGATTTACTTTGGGTAAACAAGCACTTAGGTGCAAGTTGAAATTACCTATAAGTCGGATTTCTAATCCGACGGTCACAGGTTCGAATCCTGTCGGGGTCACCAATNTTTTCAATGNCTTACGGGTCATGGGTGGTCCAGNAAGTTTNGNNANTNCNNNNTAACTNCCNNAANAAAATNGCATTTNGACCGTCGGATAGTTTTGAAGCACTGATGAATGCGTTTGGCTACAACGACCANCAAATTGGNTCTAANTNGCANCTNNGTCAGNAANTAAGTGTCCTTTNTAAGGAGCTTATTATGCCGAAAAGCCAACCAATGCNAAANTCATAATTGNATAACGCATAACTCACTCCTCTCAATAATTAGCTCACTTATANGCGGGGGCGCTANGTCCCCTTAAAAGACTTTTGAGAGCTGTATATTTCGTCAGTCGTCTCGAGGTTTTCCCAATACCGCTGAACATCAAGCGGGTAACTATTTTTCAATAACTGATAGGCGCTTTCAAAATTCGGACGTTTTTTTGCATTCTGCATATTCCACTTCAGGCTACGAAATTCCGTCTCAGAAATTTGACCGTCAAAGTAGGCTACCAACTCATTCAGCATAGAACCTATACTTCTAACGCCTAAACAGTGCGCCCGGTATTTTTCGGCTTCGTCAAATTGATCCCAATCGCTATCAATCCGTCGATGGAACTCTCGAAAATCATTGTCNGTGCAAAGAGTCTCAAACAGCCAAGAGACCCTTTGCTCGCGTCTATCCGCCATAGACTTTCGAACAATGTACGTATTTTGCCTCAGCTCAATCGCCACAAACACGATTGAAATNATTACNGCNACNCCGACGACCATTTCGGCGATGTAATAGATTTCCTGTAACGGCATTCCGCCCTCCATTTTTAACCATCAACTCACTNAGGCTAACATGATCTGGAACCTAATCGGAACCATTGGCCGGCAGNTATTGGACATTGTCGACGACGTAGTCGAGGACAAGGNCANTGCCNATAACCTNAAGTTTGGAACCTAAAAGCAGGTTATCGAGNCTAAGTCGATCGGGGAGGCCCAGNCCAAAATNATGTTGGCTGGGNCTTNAGGCTCATGGCTTANAACTGTNGTTCGGCGGGGCATTCCAGGTGGTNTTTTGCTAGCCAGAAGCGGNCGATTACNGAGACCCCNCAGNCTCAATTTTCTGGAATATTGTTGGGGCGAACTTAGCCCAGATGATTATATAAAAATNCGTAGGATCGTTGATGTGCTGCGGTTGCGGCTTTTTCATTATAATTGTGACCACCAACCAATGCGAAAGCATGACCGGCGCCTTNATACACATGAAGGGTCACGCTACCTGATTTTTCGAGTGTTGAAATGATTGAGTCATGAGCCTCTGGCGAGCAGAGTTCATCGTCTGCCGCAATATGCAGCATAAGTGGTCTTGAGATTTCACNGGCTTCNTAAAGATATTGATCGATATTGACGCCATAATATCCCACGGAACAGTCTGCGTCGGTGCGGGTCGCGGTTAGAAAGGCGGTGCGCCCGCCGAGACAGTATCCCAGGGTTCCAATTTGGCCAGTGCAGTTTTCGTGGCTTCGCAAAAAAGAGATGGTGGCCTGGAGGTCGGACACAGCGAGATCGTCGTCAAACCCATTATTCAGTTCCAGGGACCGTTCAAATTCGGCCTGGATCGGATTGGCTGGGTCGTCGTTAAGTTGCACCCCCGGTTCCTGCCGCCAGAACAGATCGGGCACGGCGACCAGATATCCACGGGTAGCGAAGTCGTCCGCAATGTCACGCATGACTTTATTTACCCCACAAATGTACTGCATTAATAATAGGCCCGGCGCTCTCTTGACACGGGGTGAGGCCAAATAGGCAGAAAACTCACCGCCTTCTGCAGCTGAAATCCAAACATCTTTGCCCATTACCTCAGTCCTTTCCAATATATTCTCAGATACTTGCAAAATCATATGACAAAGAGTATGATAACGCAAATCCGCAGGTTACTGGCTTGTAAAGAAGGGTCGTGAACAGGCAGGGCAATGCCAAATATGTCTCTCGAAGACAAAGTCATTATCGTCACCGGCGCCGTTCAGGGGCTCGGCAAAGCAATTTCTGAAGGCCTAGCGGAGAGTGGTGCAGCGGTTGCTATATGCGGTCTCGGCGGTAACGCGCTGGAGAGTGTTGCGAGAGAAATTCGGAACGCCCATGGGGAAGATAAGGTTCTCTGTCGGGAATGTGACATCTCCGACGAAGATGACACAAAAAGTTTTGTTGACCAGGTATGCTCAACATTTGGCCATATCGACGGGCTGGTAAACAATGCGGGCCTCGGCTGTGCTGCAGTGCGTCCAGATTTCTTGGTAAACCCTATCCCTATTTGGAAATTGGACCCAGCTGAATGGCGTCGTGTGGTGGAGGTTAATACTATCGGCACCTTCCTGATGACCCGCTGGGCTGTTCCGCATATGGTTGCCCGGGGGAGCGGTCGCCTCCTCAACGTCACCACAACGTTCCAGACCATGCTGGCGCCTGCCTTCGGTGCCTATGGCCCGTCTAAAGCCGGCATTGAATCCATGACGTCTATTCTGGTAGATGAGTTGGAAGACACTGGTGTGACCGTTAATGTCGTAGTACCGGGCGGACCAGCGGACACAGAACAAATTCCGGAAGGGATGGTCAAGGACCGAGGCGATCTGCTTCGCCCCGATGTCATGGTGCCACCGATCCGCTGGCTTTGTTCCGATGCAGCATCAAAAGTCAACGGTCTACGTTTTTCAGCTGCGGAGTGGGATGACGAATTACCCCCGGAAGAGGCCATCGCTCAATCCACCAAGCCGATTGCCTGGCGGGAATTGGTCGAACCTCTGGTGACTAAGGACGGTGTCAATGTCCAGACATCGAGGCGTGCATCATGAAACTTTATAGTCGCCCTCTCTCGCCTGCATCGCAAAAGGTCCGCCTCGTACTCACAGAGAAGAAGTTGGATTGGGAACGCCAGGACGTTGATTTGCCCAACAAGGAAAACCTAGAGGCCTGGTATCTTGAGATGAACTCATTGGGAATGCTCCCGACCCTGATCGACAATGGACATGCCTTCAATGAGTCTTCAGTAATTTGCGAGTACTTGGAAGATCTTCACCCTGATCCCTCTTTGAGACCTGTTGACCTGATCCTAAGAGCCAAAATGCGCTGGTGGATGGGTGTAGTGGATGACCGGCTTCACTATTCAGCAGGCGCGGTGGTATGGCCCGTCATGATGCGCCCCGCTCTTTTAGAAATGTCGGCGGAAGAGCGTGAAGCGCTTTTGTCCCGAATTCCGGACAGAGCCCGGCAAGTTCGCCACCGCCGTTGGGTAGAGCATGGTGTGGATAATCCGGACTTTAAACAAGCCGTCCTGGTCTACCGAGACACAGTGCAAGAGATGGAGAGGATGCTGTCGGAGCACAAATGGTTAGCAGGAAACAGCTTCAGTTTAGCCGATTGTTCCCTTCTCCCTTATTTCCAGGCCATAAAGCAGATGGGCTGGAGCGGACTCTATACTTCGCATTCAAGAGTTTTGGACTGGTTTGACCGTGGTCAAGCCCGGTCGTCGTACCAGGCTCAAATCACAGAACAGATACCCTTGCCGCTATTAGAAAAATTTCAGGCGGTGGGAGCCGAGTTTAATCAATTACTGATGGAAACCGTTACCTCCGCTGCCTAAGAGGATAGTTGAGAGATAAATATATGACCGTTTTTATGATTTCAAATGTTGTGGTTCATGATCCCGAGCAGTTTCGGAATTACCAAAAGCCCGGGCACAGCGCCGCGATCCAGTACGGTGGCAAGTTTCTTGCTGAAGGAGCCGCCCCGGAACCGATGGAGGGGGACTGGGCACCGAAACGCATGGCCATCGTCGAGTTCGAGAGCGCCGAGGCGGCCCGCACATTTTACAACTCACCCGAATACCAAGCTGCCCGCCAGCATCGACTGGGAGCAGCCACATTTAACATCGTCCTGGTAGACCCGGAGACCGGTGTGATTGGAGAATTGGAATGAATGAGCTTGCCCAACAACAGTTTACCGACACCAATAAATTGCTAGAAGGTTTTCAACTCCGAGGTTTCATCCCTTATCTACTGAACCAAGCCATGAGCCGCTTGGATTTGACGCTCCGGGAAGTGCTGAAACCGTTCGACATTTCTAGTCATCAATGGCGGGTCTTATTTATGATTCACTACAATGGTCCTCTAAGCATCGGGGACATTAGCGACGGCACAGTCATGGGGCAATCGACCATTACCCGCGTAGCGGATCAATTGGAAAAAGGCGGCTACGCCGAGCGCTGTCCGATGGCGAGCAACAACAGAGTGATTTTGTTGTCGCTCACAGAGGCGGGAGAAAAGCTGATCGAAGACGTCATCCCTCACGCCTTTGCTGTGCACGATGGCGCTGTCGACGGCATGGACGCGGCGGAACAACAACAACTCTTTAACATGCTTCAAAAGTTGGCCGTCAATCTTCGGCGCCACGAAGCCAAACAGAAGTTTGAAAGTGTATAGGAAATCTCAATTTCGACCGGCAACCTGCCGGGCCCTTTGATGATACAGGAGGCTAATGATGCTTGATCAACCTAATGGAACTGATGAATTAGTATGGCCGACCGATGACTTCACGCGGACGCCCTATGAGGTTTACGTGAGTGACGAAATTTTCGCCCGCGAACAACAGAGGATTTTCGATGCCCCCACTTGGGTGTTCCAAGGGCTTGATAATAGTCACCAATGGAAAAGATAGACTGTATCGTTGTCGGGGCCGGAGTTGTTGGATTGGCGGCGGCGCGGGAACTGGCCCTGAGAGGTCGGGAGGTCCTCATCATTGAGGCCAATCAGATGATTGGCAATGAAACCAGCTCCCGAAACAATGAGGTCCTCCATGCAGGCTTCTTGTATCCTCCGGACCACCTGCGGGCCCGGTTCTGCCGGATTGGTCATCAGAAAATTGCGGATTATTGTATGGAGCGTGAGATCGACTTGGAGGTTTGGGGTAAGTTGATGCTTGCACAAGACAATAAGCAAGAAGCGATGCTCAAAACCTTTCAGGAATTCGGGAATGCGTGCGGTGTAAATGATCTCGTCCTAATGAAGCCGGACGATGTAAAGACGCTGGAGCCAGAGATCATCTGTCGAGCGGCCCTCTATTCTCCTTCCACTGCCGTGGTAGACACTCATGCCCTGATGCTGTCCTACCTGGGCGATGCTGAAAACGCGGGAGCTACACTTTCCCTCAACAGCAAGGTGGTTGGCGGCAGCGGAAGGTCCATCCGGATTGAGAGTGAGGATGGGACTGAGCTTGAGCTTGAATGGACTTTTATGGTGAACTCGGCGGGGCTTGGCGCTCGGGATATTGCGGCCCTCTATTCAAAGGATAGGGCCCATAAATTGCCGAAGATTTTTTATGCCAAAGGCAGTTTCTTTTCCCTCTCTGGTAAGCGTCCGTTCGACCACATCATCGTGCCGTTGGGCGCGACTATTGCCAAAGGAGGATCCTTTACGATTGATCCAGGTGGTCAGGGCAAATTTGGTCCAGATTTGGAGTGGGTGGAGGCTAGGGATTATTCGATTAAAACCAGCTCGGTTTCGCAGTTCTGCGCCGCAGTGGGGACCTACTGGAACGGGCTTGATCCCAGGAGGCTCCAACCGGGCTACGCGGGTGTCCGTCCGCGGACTTACGGCCCTACCGATACGCCCGCCGACTGGGTTATCGAAACAGAACTGGAACATGGCACGCCGGGTCTTGTAAATCTATTGGGTATTGAAACGCCAGGGCTCACCGCTTGTTTAGCGATCGCGCGACATGTGGCTGATCAGCTAGTGAACTAAGGATGAAATGATGTCTGATTTTAAGGTTTTTCGCACCAACCACACGGGGATCACCGTTTCAGATATCGAGGTAACGATGTCTTTTTTCCGGGATGTGCTCGGCTTTGAAACCACAGAGATCATGCATCACAAAGGGGAGATGGTAGAAAATTTGACCGGCGTTCCAGGTGCGGAAGTCAAACTTGGCTTTGTGAAGATGCCGGGCCATCGACTGGAACTCCTCGAATACATTACACAGGATGACCGCAAGATTTCAGATCTCCGCAACTGTGATCCTGGAGCCTTTCATCTTGCCTTGGAAGTGGATGACATTGAGGCAGCTGTCGAGGCCGTCAAACCCGCAGGCTTTGCTCCTTACAGCGAACCACAGGCGGTGCCTAACGGCAATTGCAATGTCTATCTGCGCCATCCCGACGGCATCACCATCGAATTTCAAATTACCGCAAACCCATGACCCTAATCACCAAAAAAATTACGGAGTAACACCATGCGCGTAACTATGCTTGGCACGAGTGCCGCCGCTCCCGATCCCGATCGAGGAGGATCTGGCATTTTGTTGACTGTTCGCGGCCGGCATTATTTGTTCGATTGCGGTGCCAACACGACCCGCTCCATGATCAAGTCCCATATTAACCCGGTTGATGTGAACACGGTGTTTCTATCCCACTTGCACTATGACCACATCGTGGACTTTCCCTATTTCTTGCTTACGTCGTGGATCTGTGATCGCAAGGAAGCGCCGGTACTGGTCGGTCCCGAAGGTACTCAGAATTTTGTTGATCACTTGTTTGCGGACGGCGCCTTCGCTAAGGATATTGAAGCCCGCGCCCAATACCCGCGCCGCCAAAATACTGAAATTTTGATACCTGATGTCCGGGAATGTGAGCCAGGATTGGTGTTTGAAGATGAACTTGTGAAGGTCTCGGCTTGTTATGTGGAACATATTCCCATGGAGATCACGCCGTGCTTTGGCTTGCGCATGGACACCATCGATGGCGAGTCAGTGTCCTTCAGTGGCGACACCGCTCCGTGCGACCGATTTATCGAGCTATCCAAAGACGTAGATTTGATGATTCATGAATGCACGTTCCCGGAAAGTGCTATCGAATATCGAAAGAAGATCAGTATCGGCACCTGGTCCCACACCAGTCCGAAAGAGCTTGGCAGGATCGCGAAGGAAGCAAACGCCAAAAGCTTGGTGGCTACCCACTTCGGCAGCTATGACAGCTGCAACCCAGTGGTAAAGGACATCATGAGCGTCCATATGCCCGAAGACATAATTGGCCCGGCGCTGCTTGATGAAGTAGCAGATGATATCCGGGCAACATATAAAGGCGACCTGCGTCTGGCTCACGATAACATGCGGATTGATCTTTAATTTTCGAATTAGGTGTGCGCGATGTTCAGCTATTTCTGTCAAAGGGAGGGAGAACTGGTTGTTTTGCTCCACGGTCTATTTGGTAGGGGTGCTATTGAGGATGTTTTCCGAATCCGTCCTGTTCATTTTCGTACCGATGCAGGATGCTGATCGAAATATTCAATCCCGACCTTGTACGGCGTTAGTATGACCAATGTGCGGAAAAGTTCTCCTGAACGACTAGGATCCAGAGAACAACAAAGTATTTATACAGTTTTCTTTCCTTTAGCCCGAACAAACTCATATCCGAGCGTCCACACTGAAATTCCAGCACCGATAGGTTTGCCCCAACCGGTTCCATCGAAGGCGGAAGACGGTATCAGAACAGCCAGACCAGAAATCACAGAAATTAAACGTGTCACCATTTAGACGCTATGCATGAGATAACCCCTAAACCCGGCACAGACTAGCCACATGCAGATAATCCCTGTGACCAGCGTTGTGCGTATTGAGATAGGGGCGTCCTTCACCCAGTAAACCAGATGACTGAAGGAATAGGGCAGGGCCGGTTGGTGGCGAGACGCTCCATGAAGAGACGAGATAGATCCGGGGCCTTCAAACGTTAATCAGTTGCTTGATCTTTTATTTGGTTCCTCCCATAAATCTTCCATGTCAGAAGTAAAACCCCCACCTGGCTGGTTACGCCCGACCGTCGAATACGGGCCCATTGCCATCTTCTTTGTTGCCTTTAATATCGCAGGTTTATTTGTCGCGACTGCCTCAATTATGGTCTCCACGGCATTGGCGCTTACGCTATCATATGCGGTGGAACGACGTATTCCGATGATGCCTCTAATCACAGCTGTGTTTGTTGGAATTTTCGGGGGTCTAACTCTCTGGCTTAACGACGAGACCTTTATCAAAATGAAGCCGACTATCATTCAAGCTATTTTCGGCTCTGTCCTGATTGCTGGCCTTTTAGCGAACCGCCTGTTTCTGAAATCCCTGATGGGGTCTGCTTGGCACATGGCCGATAAAGGCTGGCGAATTCTGACCTTGCGATTCTCATTATACTTTTATTTTTCGGCCATTTTGAACGAAGCTATCTGGCGGACACAAAGCACTGATTTTTGGGTTAACTTTAAGGTATTCGGCCTGATGGGCTTAACCATTGCTTTTATCGTTACTCAATTACCGTTGTTGAAGCGATTTTCTTTAAACGAAAACGGTGACCCTGGTGCTCACTGAACTTTTAGACCGATCAGCGTGAGAGCGCTAATAGGCTGATAGGGTCCGTCGCGAGACTTGTATTCACATGCATTAAATAAGGCTTTGACGATAAATAAATAGCCCCGCCAGCCTGATGGTATGACTGACGGGGCTAGACCTCACCCTCCCTGGTGAGAGAGGAGGTCATAACGGCTTGAGCCCTGTATGGGGGAAGGACTTCAAGCCGAGTGCTGAGTTGGCAATTAATCCACCAACTGCTTGTTCCCAATCTCCATAACTAATGGAGTAGGGTCTTGGTGTCTAAAACGTGTTCCTATCATCGGTGTGAGTTTGATTATGTGCTCCGGCGTTACTGCGTGTTCATAGTTTAATCACATCGATGTGGCTCGTTGGAGCTATTAAAGACCGTAGGACTGCGAGCCGTTTCTTCGCCAACCTTCATAGCTGGCCTCGGCCAATTTCATAAACCAGTTAGTGGATTTCTTCGTTTCCTGCGAAACGTATTCGACATCAGCCATTGGCTGGTTAATAGGTGACAGTAAATCAGTCACGTCCAATGAATGTTCTGCGGTTAATTGATTCATTAAATTTACTCCACTTCGTCTTGTAAGCCACCACGGGCAAGCCATGCCTCGTAGGATTGGTTCGTTATACGATCAAGCCAGTTAAAATATTTTCCGGCATAGTCGCCAGTCTGTCCGGAAGCCGAAACTTTGTTGGCGGTTTCATCTGAGGGCATATAAAAAATTTTGGCCCATTGATCAGCAGTTGATCCATTCATTTTGTCATCTCCGTGTGCGTTACTCGTTTATATGTCAGGTGCTGTATTTTAGACCACGCATATTCATCCAGATCAGGTATGTGATTTTCGCATAGCGTGGTTAGTTATTAAGGAATACCATGGATGATCGCTATGTTAGGTGATGCCATTCGCTGAGAGACCACGCGCATCCAACCGTGCAGGATGCACTTAGTTGAAACTCGTGTTTCCTGGCTCTACGTCACAATCTAGAAGGGTTTAGCCGCAGTCGGGTGTTGCTGGTTGATGGTTGTGAGTTTCACTAAATGGCCCGGCTTCTTTGCTGATGCATGGAGCGAGCTTCACGGGTGACGCTATTCTTTGAGAGAAAACGTCCACCAAACTAATGCGACACCAAAGATAATTAGAAGTAGTGAGTGCAAGCAGTAGGCGCGTCGTGGTTGAGTGGTTGCCGAGCTGGGTAATAAAACCAACCATCATAAACAAAACTAGGACGCCAATTACTAGAACGATCTAGCCTAACCAGTTGGGGGCACCGTCATACTAAAAAAACTCAAGCTTGCTGAAGCCATTAAAGAATGCGTCCGTCAGCATCACCCGATTTCAGTTGATGGTTATACTAGAGGACGCGGTGGTTAGCGCCAAGGACAAGAATTTCTGGTTTGAAGACAGCTTCCGGTCGATGATCATCTCGGTCGCGCAAGATTTGGGACCCAGGCTAATCAAGAAAAGGGTGACCGGGCTGCTTCCTCGGTTATTTGATAGCTTTAATTTCGGCAAGATGCTAAGCGGCGACATTCCTTGCCACGAGCGCCTTAATAGCGTCCTCCCAGTCGTCTACGATAAACCCATCCGGGCCCAACTCTGAA
>NHHQ01000019.1 GCA_002170915.1 Rhodospirillaceae bacterium TMED167
AGTTAAACGCGATGGTTATCGAGAATCTCGATTCGCGTGTGCCGTTAGTAGAAGAAATCGCTGACTACCTAGTGGACTCTGGAGGGAAACGGCTAAGGCCTCTTCTTACGCTCTTATCCGCAAAAATATTCGGCTACCAAGGCAATGACCATATCACACTTGCGACGGTCATCGAGTTTTTGCACACAGCGATGCTCTTGCACGATGACGTGGTGGATGAATCAGATCTTCGGAGAGGGAAAAAGACAGCGAACGTCAAATGGGGTAACGCTCCGAGCGTATTAGTAGGTGACTTTTTGCACTCTCGAGCGTTCGAGTTGATGGTGGAAGTAGGAAACATGGAGATTATGGCTGTCCTCTCAAGAGCAACGAATGTCATATCCGAGGGAGAAGTACAGCAGCTTTGCCATATCAGAAACCCCAAAACTACCGAAAACCAGTATATGGAGATCATTACAAGAAAAACAGCCACGCTTTTTCAGGCGGCCGCGCAAACAGGCGCTATTATCGCTGGAGCGGCCAAGTCAGAAATCGAAGCAATAGGCGATTATGCTCTGCACCTAGGTATTGCCTTTCAGCTCATGGATGACAATCTCGATTACTTTGGACATTCAGACGCCTTAGGAAAGAATGTAGGGGATGATTTTGCGGAAGGCAAAGTCACGCTCCCAATTATCGCAGCGATTAGAAATGGAAACCCAGAGCAAGCAAGCCTGATAGAGGGAGCGGTTTTGAAAGGCGGGGTCGAAAATCTAGATATCGTTCTTGAGCTCGTTAGAGAGACTGGGGGGCTTGATTACACCCAGAAAATCGCTGCCAAAGAGAAATGCAAAGCACTTAGTTGCCTAAGCGCGATGCCAAAATCTGCATTTAAAGCAGCTTTAGAGGGCCTTGCAGAATTCTCGATTAAGAGANCTAATTAAACCTAGTCAAAAGTTTTCAAACCTANNCTNAAATCNATATACTNTNNTCCGAGGGAAGGGAGCTCTGCTTATGNAGAGGGTTTGCAATTTGCTNTTGGAGCATTGTTTTATGAGCTTACGTTTTTCTTTGCTTGCTATTNCGTTCNTNTTCTGGACCTCAATCANNTCAANCNTNGCTNACGAGANNNCATCANCATNGCCNGAAGCNGCAGANCCTGTTATNGANGAGGTCTTAGTTACCGGATCTCTTTTGCCAAAGGGTGACTTCGTCTCGAAAGCACCTATNGCTACAATNAGNTCNACNCAGTTCGAGATGTCNAACAGCGTAAATGTNGAATCTCTGATTAACTCGATGCCTCANGTGGTTGGTGGNGCNGGTCGCTCTTCTACNTTTGGACAAGGAATTGCAACAGCAAACCTCCGGGGGCTTGGAGAAAATAGAACTCTTGTTTTAGTAAATAGTCGGAGATTCGTTCCAACCTTCCCGGATGGCGGCACGGTGGACCTAAACTTCATCCCCATCGGTTTAATTGATCGCGTTGAAATCCTTACTGGCGGCGCCTCAGCAGCTTATGGGTCCGATGCTCTGGCTGGCGTAATTAACTTCATTTTGAAAGAGGAAACCGATGGTTGGGAATTCAATGGTGGCGGAGAGATGACAGAAAGAGGTGACGCCGAGTTATTCAATTTCAATGCTACCAATGGCGGAACCTTTGCCTTGGGAAGAGGTTCTTATTTATTCCACGCAGATATTTTAGAGAGAAAATCAGTTAATTATATCGACCGCGAAATTACCAAAGTGGGACTTATCGATGGCCAGGACGAGCAGGGAAATTTGAGCATAGTTCAATCACCAAATCTTTTTCCGATAGCTGAAAATGCAGCGATGATATTCTGCTGTTCAACCTCTCAAGGAGGTGCATTGGGATTGTTTAATAACGATGGGAATATAAGCCTATTCCCTTTTGGCGCCCCTTCCAACATCCCTACGCCTGGAACCCCTTTCGCGTCTGCAGTTGGTGAGCCGGACGGCTCTTCAGAATTTGGCAACATCAATGGATTTTTATCCCTTCAATTGCCGCAAGAACGAAAATCTTTTAAAGGGAAAGTAGCCTATGAGTTCGATAAATTCGAGGTGTATGCAGACGTTTACTACTCGAAAAGCGAAGTTCCTTTATCTCGATTTGGACCATATGTAGGTTTCCCAACAACCTACGGCTACACTGGCTCAATAGAGAATAGTCCTTTCCTAAGTCAGCAATCCAAGGAACTTATTTCGAGGGACTACTTTTTTTATAACAGCTTCCTTCCTCAGAGAGTTCGCTACAAAGACGATAACGGAAATGGCATAGCCGACACTGTAAGGCTTCCATTCTTCTTTCGCCAATTTTCAAGAGATATTGGTCCGACCACGACAGAAAGAGAGTTCGAGTCTTTGCAAGTCGAGTTAGGAGTGAAAGGAGATCTAAATTCATCATGGGGATACGAGCTCTTTGCCCAAATCGGTGAGGTAGAGAGTTCCATAAATGCTGATAAGCTAATTAATCCAGAGAGACTCCAACAAGGTTTATTACTTAATGCTGATGGCACTTGTGTTGACGCATCTAATGGTTGCGTGCCCGTCAACGTCTGGTCCGACAATATCGGTCAAGAGGCTGTGGATTTTATACTTTATCCCGAGGGAGCGGGCAAATCAGTTACAAAAAATAAACAAAACGTACTAATGGCGACTCTCTCAGGAAACACTGCGAACTGGTTTACAATTCCGGGCGATCCCGGACCGATAGGAATAGTTGTAGGTGCTGAGTATCTGGAAATCGATGCAAATATCAGCACGCCAAGATTTATCGAACAAGGCAACTTCGAAGGTTTCGGTACTGCACCTTTCGGCTTAGACGCAAATATTAATATCGCATCGATCTTCATGGAAGCCCTCGTCCCGCTGGTAAGCGGCATGCCAGGCATCGATTATTTGGAGATGGAATTGGCTTTTCGATCCGCAGACCACTCGGTTTCAGGAAGAGATTCCAGTTCAAAGCTGGCTCTATCGTATTATCCGAGTCCAGAAATACTGATAAGACTCTCCTACAATAACGCGGTCAGATCGCCAAGTATCAATGAGCTTTACCAAATTGAACAAACAACATCTTTAATTGTCTCCGACCCCTGTACGATAGATGGACCTCTCAAAGCAGTTGGCGACGCCGGCACTCAAATTGGCAGATCTGCAGAACTTGATGCAAGCTGCATATACACAGGCGTTCCTGAAGAGGATCTTTATAACCCCTTGCTTAAGGAGGTTTCCCCAATTGCAAATTTTGGCGGCAACCCAAATCTTTTAGCGGAAGATGCCGATACTTATAGCCTAGGAATTGTATGGACTCCCTATTCGATTGATGGACTGTCGGTAAGCATTGATTTTTTCAACGTTCAGATTGATAACTTTATCGAAACCGCGCCTTTTCTGGTTCCGGACATGTTAAAAACTTGTTATGACCCGTCCTTAAATAGCGGAGGGCCAAACTCGGCAGCGTGCGACGCAATAGGAAGGGATTCAGATGGACGACTAACATCTATATTTTTGGGGTTTCAAAACCTTGGATTACATGAGGTCAACGGATGGGATGTCAATGTCGAATATGGGGTTGAATTGTTCTCCGGTTATCTCGACCTGAACTACTTTGCCACTAAACTTAAAAAAAGGACGATTCAAGATAACACTTTCGGGG
Organism: Rhodospirillaceae bacterium TMED167; assembly: GCA_002170915.1. The sequence continues at coordinate 3,653 of NHHQ01000019.1, forward strand.
AGACCAATTTTAAATGTTTAGGTCAATTCAATGGCGATTGTGACAACTTAATCGACTACCCTGTCTTCGACTTCAAGCACAGATTAACCGCAGCATGGTCAAAAGAAAAACTGGACCTTCAATTAATCTGGAAATATAACTCCGCTCTGCATGATGGCGACGATGGGGTTGAATATTTCAGAGAAAAAATCGACCGTTACTCTATAGTCGATCTTTCTGCCCGGTATGCAATTACAGATGATTGGACTGTTACCGCAGGAGTTAAAAACCTTCTGGATAAAAGTCCTCAACCAATAGGCTCTAATTCTTGGGAGTTGCGCTCTGTTAATGCAGGAGCAATGTCAAACACTTACACGGAGTATTATGACGTCTTTGGCAGGACGATGTTTTTAAAAGCATCTTTGATTCTTTAATAGTGTCAAAGAGATCTTCCTCCCATAACTTTCGGTTAATTAGGAAAAGTTTACTCAAAAAATCAACTAGTTTGCATCAAGCTAGTGCACTTGCCTTCAAAATGGATATACTTGGATTTGAGGGATTAGAAGTCTACTTTACGTAGCAGTTTTTCAATTTGCTTTTGGAGCATTGATTTATGAAATTACGTTTTCCGTCGCTTTTTGTCTCACTCGCCTCCTTGCTCTCAATTAGCTCAGCCCTCGCTGAAGAAACACCGGCATCATCGTCTGAGGCGGGAGCTCCAATTATAGAAGAGGTCATAGTTACCGGATCATTGCTTCCTCGAGGTGACTTTGTCTCCAAGGCCCCTATTTCAACTATCTCTTCCACTCAATTCGAAATGTCCAACAGCGTTAATGTGGAGTCGCTCATCAACTCCATGCCGCAGGTCGTGGGCGGAGCAGATCGATCATCTACCTTTGGACAGGGGATAGCGACCGCTAATTTAAGAGGGTTAGGTGAAAACAGAACACTTGTTTTGGTCAATAGCAGGCGGTTTGTTCCTTCCTTTCCAGACGGAGGCACGGTCGACCTTAACTTTGTCCCAGTAGGCCTGATTGATCGGGTTGAAATTCTCACAGGGGGCGCATCAGCCGCCTATGGATCTGACGCACTGGCTGGAGTAATTAATTTTATCCTAAAAGACCAAACCGATGGTTGGGAATTTAATGGCGGCGGCGAGATGACCGAAAGAGGCGACGCCGAAATCTTTAACTTTAATGCAACCAATGGAGGAACCTTCGCATCTGGAAAGGGTTCTTATCTCGTTCATTTCGATCTACTCGAGAGAAAGGCACTCAATTTCATAGAAAGGGAAATTTCTAGAGTAGCACTAGTAGATTCACTAGATGAAGATGGCAACCGGGTCTTAGTAAGAGCTCCGAACAAAGCCCCAATCTCTGAAACTGGAGGGTTGGCTGATTTCAGGACTGCGCAGATGGTTTTTTTTGACAAAGCAGGACGAGATATTGCTCCCTTAAACAGAGTAGAGATCCTTGGATTTGGTTACGCCAATCCGGGATTTGGAGCGCCAGATGGATCTGCAAACTTGGGAAACATTAACGGCTATGCGAACCTGCAGCTTCCCCAGGAAAGAGAATCATTCAAAGGACAAGTCTCCTATGAATTCGATCAAGTTGAGGTTTATGCCGATATTTATTACTCAAAAAGTGATGTGCCTTTCAATTGGGGCGGGCCTTTTAATGGTTATCCAACAGCTACCAGTTTTAACTTTCCTATCGAGAACAACCCTTTTTGGTCGGATGAGGCAAAAGATTACGTAAATCAACTATATCAGTTTTATGATTTTCTGGGTCTTCCAATCGGAGCCTCAGATGAAAACCAAAACGGGATTATAGATTCTGCAACCTCGATTATATTCACACGAGGATTTACTAACGACGTGGGACCAACTGAAACCAGACGAACTTTTGAGTCCGTGCAATTAGAAATGGGAGTAAAAGGCGATATCAATAGCTCTTGGGGATACGAGATCTTCGCGCAGACTGGAGAAGTTGAAAGCACGTATATAGTAAATCCGTTGCTAGATCCAAGAAGGATTCAGCAAGGCTTACGAGTAACTGAGGACGGGCGATGCGCAGACTTATCGAATGGCTGTGTGCCTATTAATGTCTGGAGCGATGACATTGGACCGGAAGCGGCTGCGTTTATTACCTACCCCGCGGGGACCGGAACCTCTGTAACAAATAGTGAGCAAACTGTTTTTATGGCGACCCTGTCAGGCAATACCGCCGAATGGTTTACTATTCCTGGGGACCCTGGCCCAATTGGTCTGGTGGTGGGGGCTGAATATCGAAAACTCGATGCAAAGATTTCTACGTCTACTGTGCTTGAAAGTAATCAGTTTATTGGTTTTGCCGAGGCGCCAAACAGTTTGGACGCAGAGGTGGATAATAAATCAATATTTGCGGAGGCGCTGGTGCCACTGGCAAGTGGCTTAAAAGGAATCGACTTCCTTGAATTAGAGCTTGGCTGGCGATTCTCCGATCACTCGCAAACTGGGACTGACCAAACTTATAAAGTCGCGATCTCCTATTACGCTACGCCAGAGCTCCACCTCAGGACATCCTACAATAGAGCAATGCGATCTCCATCAATAAGCGAACTTTTTAGCATAGACAGATCGACCGGCGGGACATTTGAGCCATGCCTCAGAATTGGCGATGGTCCGATAGGGTTCGGTGTGTCCTCAGCAGGCCCATGGAGCGTGGAACGCACACCAGAGGTGGCAGCAATTTGTGCTTCTCAGGGTCAGGATCCAAGCCGCCTTTACACGCTACCGGACGCATTCCTTCCGTCTTCGATTGAGAGAGGAGGTAACGAAGAACTCCTAGCTGAAGACGCCTCAACCCAGAGCGTTGGAATAGTATGGACTCCTTATTTGATTGACGGCCTTTCGATGAGTATCGACTATTTCAACGTCGAGATTGAAAATTATATTGAAAAGTCTCCATATACCCCAGATATTGCCATGCGAGCTTGCTTCGACCCTGACTTTGGAAAGGGAGGAGTCGGCTCAGTCGCGTGCGACAGCTTTATAAGAAACGCACAGGGAAACATAACCTCAATTTTGCTGGGTTATCAGAATCTGGGGCTTCATACCGTTAACGGATGGGACTTTAACATCGAGTATGGAACAGACTTCCTCACAGGATATTTAGATATAAATTACTTCGCCACACGAATAATTAAGCGAAATATCGAAGACGATACGGTCTCGGATCTAGAGCTAGACTGTTTGGGCGTTTTCAATGGAGACTGCGATCGAATCATCGACTACCCAGTGTTCGAGTTTAAGCATCGGATGACCGCGGCTTGGTCAAAAAACAATCTAGACTTGCAACTTGTTTGGAAATACACGTCCGCCCTTGACGACGGAAATGACGACGTAGTGTACTTTACAGAAAAACTAGATGCTTACTCCGTAATTGATCTCTCAGGCCGTTACTCGATCAAAGATAACTGGATGATAACGGTGGGTGTCAAAAACTTGCTCGATGAAAAACCTCAAACACTAGGGTCGAATTCCTGGGAGACAGCTTTAGCAGAGGTGCCTAGCATGAGCAACACTTATGCAGAGTATTACGATGTCTTCGGACGAACTTGGTTCTTGAAAGCTTCTTACAACCTGTAAGATCCTGAAAACTTTGCCTATTTGGCTTTTGGAAGATCTGGGTAGAGAAGGAAGGTTTCCATCTCTCCCTTACCCTTGATATCAATCAAGCCTCGACTCTGAGTCTTGTATTGCGGCGCCAAGCGCTCGGCTGTCTGGGCAGTAAGTTGGATAACATTTGGCACTCCGTGTGCCTCCATGCGGGCTGCGGTATTGACGGCATCGCCCCAAAGATCGTAAATNAACTTGCGTTTCCCNATAACCCCGGCGACTAGGGGACCAGAGTGTATGCCGATTCTTATTGAGGGCTTTTGCCCCGCAATCTCGGGATATTCATTAACGTAACGGATCATTTTTAGGCCCATCTCCGTTATCTTATTGGCGTGATCTGGGTCGGGGTTGGGAACTCCGCAAGCCACCATGTAACTATCCCCAATCGTTTTTATCTTTTCTAGACCCATTTCGTCGCTGAAATCGTCGAATTTGGTAAAAATCTCGTTGAGCATTTGTACAAGCGACTTCGGATCCAGCTTTTGGGACATCGGCGTGAATCCAACGATGTCTCCAAAAAGAATGCTACATTCTTCAAAAGAGTCAGCAATATTTTTCTCGTCTTTCATCATCCTAGGAACAATCGATCCTGGCAAAATGTTCAGGAGCAGTTCTTCGTTCTTCGCCGCAACCTCTTTAATCTCTTTTGTCCTTGCTTCGATAAGAGAGGACACNTCATCTGACATNCTAGAAAACGCAAACGTCATCATCTCAGTAGANGCCTCTTCACTGTTTTCCGATTCAGNATCATGGATTCCTTTTTCCATTNGCTCTATATCATCTANAATCATCTTNCGAGCGTCNCCTTCNAGTTGNGTNGCNAANGCACCCATCTTATCNACGATAACGGTGTCTCTTGCTTTTCGCTTTTCGAGCTGATCGGCCTTAATGTCTTCCAATTCTATGAGATGGTCTTTGTAAGCCGTAAATGCAGTTCCAAGCTGCGCNACTTCGTCNTCCTTTGAACGCAGGAATCCCTCGTTCTTTGGAATATCAACNGCCAGATCACCCTTGGTTAATGANTGGAGAACNCNTACNGCTCTGCTGATNCCTCCAAATGCATAACCTGTTAACAANGAAACAAGNCCAACTAAGCCTGCAAATACCGCAGCTGCAATTCCCANGGTGACAAGGAAGTCNTGCCGCATCGCCGCAACCATTTCNCGTTCATTTTTGAGAATCATCAGTTGCGCTTTTTCCATTTTCGCGTAGCTACTTAANGGAAAACCATAAANGGATAAACCCGCTTCCACATCGATTTGACCAAATTTTCCAGATTTAAGCAGATCCNCTTTATTTGTTTCTAAGGCGGTCGCAACTAGNTCATCTAGTCCTTGGANCTCGCCAATTTCTGAGAAGTCGTCCACGGGATAGTAGGCATCGAGTCCTAAGATTTTTGCTCCACCGTTAACTGCTCCAAAACTAAGCTGGGTCTTCACCTGAAACTCATACTCAAAGGTCTCAAGCATTTCAAAAACGTTTTTGCCAATAACGACGGTACCGAGTTTCTCTTTTTCAGATTTTATATCTATAAATAGCGCGTCATTCAGATTGCTTTCCTCTGCACCAGAAGAATCATTTATTCTGACCAGAGTTCTCTTAGCATTGCCTCGTGAAATTCGCACTGGGGCAACATTAGTTCTAGACTGCCCAGCCTCAACGTTTTCGCTGAAGTCGTAGGACGCGTTTTCCGAGCATGGGTCTATCCCGTATCCCTCGTAGGAAGTGCCACAATATAGCAGAGCATTTTCGGTATCGAGAACCAATACAAAGCTCATCAGCGCAAACTCTAATGGCTCACTAAATATTTCAGAAAAAACTGTCTCTATCTTAGCGCTGTCACCTGAAGCCATAGAGTTAAGAATTGGATTTTTATATCCTCCGTCATCGATTAACCCATCAGGAAACGCAAAGTTTGAGTTTTCCTGCCAAACGTCTCGCTTCTCAAACAAACCAGTTTGAGGGTGCCATTCTCCTATTGAAAGCGAAAATGCATCGTTCGCCATGGTGTCCCACGCCTGCTGATAAAGCCCCGCCGAGGCTGAGAGATTATCCCTTTGTTGCTTATCGGTGCGGTATTCAGAGAGAATCAAAAAGATTCCAGCAATGAGGACATTCCCAAAAATGGTTAGTAGAAGGATCTGCGTTTTTGTTCGCATAGGCTAACGGTCCGGTTGAAAAACTAGACGCACAAACACATCGTCGACCTGAACATTTTCCCCGTTGTGCTCCGGAGGGTTGTACTTCCAGGTTCGAATATGACTTAAGGCAGATCGCTCGAAAATGCCAGGAGGTTCGGCATCAACAATATGCGCGCCGGAGACGCTGCCATCCTGAGCAACCGAAAACCCAACTATTACTTGGCCGGTGTATCTAAATCGACGGGCTTTGGGTGGGTACCTTAATGGACCCGCGCCTACCAACTCGCAGTTCACCTGAACTTTTCCTTCTGCCGAAGAATAGTTGCCCACGTTGACCGCCAAGATATCTGCGGATAATTGTTGCGACAATGATAACGCAAGCAAGAAAAGCCCTAAAACAAAGGGATTTGGGGAAACTAGTTGCTGCTTCAAAGAGAGCCCTACTGCTTTGGATGTTAAAGGTCCAATAAAAGACGCCTGAACAGATTAATGATCATTGCACAGGCAAGACAACTGTTCAACTAAACTCAAGACAAATTATAGCCTAGAAACTGCAAAAAATAGGCTGGTTTTTGGTCGGCGTGAGAGGATTTGAACCTCCGACCCCTTACTCCCGAAGCAAGTGCGCTACCAGGCTGCGCTACACGCCGTCTCGCCAAACGAATTCTATCCTAAAACCTTAACCAACCGAGGAATTTTGTTAAGATTGGGCTGCAACCTGGAGAGAATACTTGAGCCCAGCCATACTAAATTTCGGTTCATGCAACATAGATCACGTCTATACGGTTGAAGCGTTCGTAGGTCCCGGAGAAACCTTATCTTCAGGAACATACCAGACCTTCCCAGGAGGGAAAGGCTTCAATCAGTCAGTTGCCATTGCCCAAGCAGGTGGAGCTTGCTCCCATGTCGGGCGCATCGGGCGGGACGGAGAATGGCTTA
>NHHQ01000020.1 GCA_002170915.1 Rhodospirillaceae bacterium TMED167
AGTAGGGTGAAATTACAAACGAATGGGGCCCTGAAAATTTTGTACAAGGACGCCCTAAAATAAGAACACGGGGCGGACCACGCATTCAGGTCTTCTTCCAACGCTCAAAGGGATAAAATCATGAAACTTTATTTCGCACCTAAATCGCGCGCCGTCCGCACCGCTTGGCTGCTCTATGAGTTGGAGCTCGACTTTGAGATCGAGAGGTTTGAGTTGGGCGCCAAAGAGATGCGATCGCCAGAGTATCTGAAGATCAATCCTAACGCCCGTGTACCCACCTTGGATGACGGCGATGTCCGGATTACCGAGAGCGCGGCCATCGCGCAGTATCTGGCAACCCGGTATGGCGATGGCCGGTTCGTGCCGGACTTGTCGTCTCCGGATTTTCCCGTTTGTTTGCAATGGCTTCATTACGGGGAAGGGATGATCATGGGCGCCATGAACAATTTTGTCGTGGAAACTGTGTTCTTGCCGCCGGAAAAAAGCTCCCAGGTGCACGCGGACCGAGCTTTTAAATTGTTGGGGCGTTATTTGCTGGCGGTGGATGCCCATCTTGTGGACCGAGAGTATTTGGCAGGAGAATTCTCGATTGCCGACACCATCACCGGCCATGCATGCTTTATGTCTGAGTGGTTTGGCGTCGATTTGTCCGCCATGCCGAACCTTGCAGCTTACCTTAATCGCCTCAAGGCACGGCCTGCTTTCCAGAGAGCCCTGGCGCTCTAGGTAACGGTCCTGAAGATGTGAAACGGAGGCATCGCCGATGATTGACGCCTATTACTGGCCCACCCCCAATGGCTGGAAACTCTCCATCGCCCTGGAGGAAATGGACCTGGACTACAACATCGTGCCGGTGAATATAGGCCGCGGTGACCAGTTCGAGGACGGCTACCTGAAGATCAGTCCAAACAACCGCATGCCGGCGATTGTCGATCACGACCCGCTCGGCGGGGGGGGGAGCATTTCGGTTTTTGANTCNGGTGCCATCCTGGTTTACCTCGCTGAGAAGTGCGGCAGGTTTCTGCCCACGGATGTGCGGGGGCGCACNGAGGTCCTGGAATGGCTGATGTGGCAGATAAGCGGCCTNGGCCCCATGTTAGGCCAAGCTGGCCATTTTCAGTTTTATGCGCCGGAACAAATTCCTTACGCCCAGGAGCGCTATCACACCGAATCTCTCCGGCTTTACGGTGTTCTCGACCGCCAACTTGAGAGCCGGGAGCATATCTGTGGGGCTTATTCCATCGCCGACATGGCCTGCTGGCCCTGGGTCGTGACCTATAAAAAGCAGGGCATTGACCTGTATGCGTTTAAAAACGTGCGCCGGTGGTACGACCATTTGAAAACCCGGCCGGGTCTCCGGCGGGGCTACGACGTCGGCAAGGAATTGGGCAAGCCCAAGGGTGAATGGGATGCAGAAGCCCGCACACATCTCATGCCCCACACGCGCTAAACTGATCAGACGGGGGGGCGCGACTGATACCAGCCTTTCCGACCTACGAGGAGGGCGTCCAGTCTTCGCCCCACGCGTCTTTCCAGAGCCAAGGACGGGAGGTGTTGGATTTCACCGTGCCGCCGGTCCAGGTGTTGAATTTGGGATCAGCGTATTTCGTGAAAAACGCATCCAGTTTGTTTGAGAATGCGGTCTCTATGTCCCGATGATCAGCGCTTCCAGAGAGATTGGTCCGTTCGTCAGGGTCTTTGCGGGTATCATAGAGCTCGTCGTGAAGCGGATAGTGTTGGCTCCCGTGAAAGCGTTTCACGTAACTCCATCCTGCCGTCCGATAAGCTCGGGTTTCTTCTTGTTCAATAAAGACCTCGTTGTCCCAGGGCCCGTCTTCACCCCGCAACAGATGTGAAAAATCACGGGACGGGATGTGCGCGTCATCGATGTTACCTGAAAGTCCGAGAAATCCCAGCAGNGTGGCGTATAGGTCCATGCTGCTCACATGGGNCGGCGCANTTTGGGGCNTACTGATGTGCCCGGGGCCCCAAAAAAGCANAGGAATGTGATAGGCGACCCGGTAGGCATTGGCGGGCCAGGTTGCTTGCCCATGGCCCCAAAAACCGTGGTGGCCCAATGAAAATCCATGATCCGCCGTGAAGATCACTATGGTGTCGTTTGTGAGGCCGGTCCGCTCCAGGGCATCGAACACATTGCCCACGCCCTTGTCGATGACACTCACTTGCGAAAAATAGTTTCGGAGCGAAGTCAGCTCGTTGGGAATTTGGATGAGGGCACTGAAGTCAGGNCCGCCCGCTTTGTTGGAATGATAAGACCGGTTGAGTTCATAGCAGGCGATGGTTTCTTTGCTGACGCCTTCGCGCGGGATGGAATGCATGGGAGTCTTGAGATAGCGTTCCCAGAATTCATTTTTTGCCGGGCCCTTGATCGACGGCCAGTGTCCGTATGGACCATTATACGGGAGCATCAGGAGAAACGGATCCTCGGGTGTGTCTGCCCGTTCCTCGATGTAGGCGACAGCCTTTTCAGAGAAGAAGTCCACAGAGTGGCCCTCGTGGNTGAACGTATCGTCATTCACTCGCATGAGATTACCGTAGAAGTCGAGCGTGTGTCCGCGCGCCATGGTGATCCAATGATCAATGCCGTTCTGCGGCTTGTTGAGTTTTCCGAGATGGTATTTTCCGATCATCGCGGTGGCGTANCCATGCCGTTTGAGAATTTCCGGCAACGTGTCGAATTCATCGACGGCGTTCCAGTCTTCCGGCCATGAGTCCGCGAGCCGGTCGTCCAGCCAGGTATGGACACCATGCTGGCACGGCAAACGCCCGGTCCAAACGGATGCCCGCGACGGAGAACACATGGCATTAGGGCAATAGGCATTTTCAAACCGCACCCCGGAGGCTGCCATGCGGTCAAGGTGGGGCGTGTAGACTTCCTGGTTGCCATAGCAGCCGACCACGTCGGCGGGCTGGTTGTCAGTCATAATTAGGATGATGTTTGGATGTTTTGCCATTTGATGTCCCCTGCTTTCGCGATGATCGATTGAACATATCTGCCACCGCCTGGTCTTCCCGGTCGTCATAGGCGTGGCGCCTAGCGCAGCGGCACGCCTCCCAAAGGATAGCTCCCCTGACCGCGAAGTCTATGGAAAGAAATACACTTTCCCAAAGGCCCCAAGAAGAACAGGAGAATGACATTGACCGAGAGACCAGCTTTTGTCGCTTAACTTGACACTAGAGATAATGATAAACATTATTATTTAAGAGAGTTGGAGAGTCACAGCGGAGATGTCCATGTCAGAAACAACCACTTGTCCGACATGTGGCGGAGCGGCCCATATTGGCAGGACAGTCACTGCCGATGGCGCACCCAATCTGAGTGCGGTCACTGACGAACAAAAATCGAAGAAAATTGGTCAGCTAAAAAAAGCCTTTCAGGCGTCCCGAGACAAACTTGAGAAGGCCGAAGCACGCATCGCGGAGCTGGAGCAACAGCTTTCAGATGCCGCCGCCTGTTAAGATTTAGATTTCCAACCGTTGAGCTGCCCCCGGTGGGCGTTTACNGGCTCCTGTCTGTCGTCTGCATTCGGACGCTGGCCGGTGCCGAGCCGCACTAGATATTTGATTTTGCCCGCTTCGCATGACAAANTTCCGGCATGAAATACGGTATTTTTGATCACATGGACTATGGCGGCGCGCCGACACCGGCCGCTTNTTTCGAGGGCAGACTGAAACTGGCCGAACTTTATGANNGGCANGGNTTCCATGCCTATCATTTGGCCGAGCATCATGCGACGCCGTTGGGCATGTCACCGTCGCCAAATGTCTTCCTGTCTGCACTGGCCCAACGGACCGAGATGCTGCGCTTTGGGCCTCTTGTTTACTGCTTGCCGCTCTATCATCCGCTTCGGCTGTTTNNGGAGATTTGCATGCTGGATCAGCTCAGCGGCGGCCGCCTCGAAATGGGAATNGGACGGGGNATATCACCCATTGAANTGGACTATTTCGGTCTGTCTATGGAAGACGGCCCNGCCATGTACCGGGAGGCGTTTGAGCTTATCTTGCGCGGCATGCAAGGTGGATCCTTGACCTTTGACGGGGTGCATTATGCCGTGAAGGACATGCCCGTCACCATGACCCCGGTTCAGCACCCTCATCCGCCTTTGTGGTATGGTGTCCAAAATCCAGCAGCCACGGAATGGCCCGCAGAAAACGCTCTCAACGTGATCACAAACCAGACGAGCGCTGCGGCGTCCCAGATTACGGAAAGCTACACGGAAGCCTGGTTGAAGGCGGGACGGGCGGAACATGACCTTCCCAACCTTGGAATGACGCGCTATGTGGTCATTGCTGAGACGGAAGAAGAGGCGGTGACGGCGGCAAGCCGGGCCTATCCGGTTTGGCGCAAAAGCTTTATGGCGCTGTGGGACCTACATGGCCAGAAGCCCGTTGGCGTCAATTACCCGGAGGCTTTTGAGGGGGTCATGGAAACCGGGCAGGGGATTGCTGGAACCCCGGAACAGGTCACGGATATGTTGCGGGCACAAATCCATACCGCCGGCATCAACTATCTGGTTTGCCGTTTTGCCTTTGGCGACCTGACGTTTGACGAGTCGTGCCGGTCCGTTGAGCTGTTCTCGGAACAGGTTCGGCCACATCTCTCAGACGCGGCCTGATTATCCCTCCAGAGCGACAGGGTAGGTGCCCCATATATCCTGGATCGCGTTGTCGATCCAATGGGCAAGCTCAAGAGTTGTTCGATCTGCATTCCGGGGGCCAATGACCTGGAGACCGACGGGTAATCTGTGCGGGCCGGTAAAGGCGGGCAGGCTGACGCAGGGCGTGTACATGAGCGTCCACAAATAATTAAAATTATGGGGCTCAATGCCCAGGAGGTCCGTTGGTGCAATCCCGAGCGCACTGGGTGTGAGCAGAATATCCACCCCCTCGAAGATGCCGGCAAGGAGTTCGCGGACAGCGGCGGCTTCTTCCAGGGCATCGGTAAAGTCCGTCTCTGAATAGCCCCGTGCTTGCTCAACTGCGCTCTGGAACCACGGATTAAACGCCGTGAGGTGATGATCGATCTCATCCGCATGGGCGGTCAGCAATTCCCACATGCGAATGACATCAAAGGACCTTTCCATCACTTTTGTAAACGGCGGGGGCAAATCAACCTGAACAACCTGGCCACCGGCCACCCGCAGCCGTTGGTCACAAAAATCTATCATGGCGACTGTTTCGGGGTTGGCAGCATGCCATTCGCTGGTTCGGCAAATGCCTATTCGAGGCGCAACGGATGGCGGGGCGAGCGGGCTGAACGTCTCGCCCACCAGGACAGTTCGCATCAACTCAATATCATCCAGGGATCTGGCAAAGTGGCCCAGCGTGTCTATGGAGGGTTTAATGTGCCGGACACCTGTGCCGTCCAAATGGTTAAAGCTGCCCTTGTACCCGTAGATGCCGCACAACGCGGCGGGACGGATGACCGATCCTCCGGTTTGGGTCCCGTTGGCCAGCGGCATCATAAAATCCGCAACACCGGCCGCTGACCCCATGGAGGACACGCCTGGACTTCTGGTCGTGTCATGCGGGTTTAATGTCTGGCCCGGATAGGGGCCCGCGAACTCAGATGTGACCGTTTTGCCCAGGATAACCGCGCCCGCCCGTCGGAGTGCCGCGACACTCTCCGTATCCGCTTGAGGCCGATGACCGGGATATACGGCGGTGCCGTATTCCGTCGGCATATCTTTGGTGTCAAAATTATCTTTAATGCCGACGGGAACGCCGAGAAGAGGACCCGTCCGTTCCCCCTCATCACAGGCCCGCGCTTGGGCGAGGGGCAGGTCTGGATCTAAAAATTTCCAGGCACCGATGCGGGGATCGCGCTCTTGAATTCGTTGCAAACAGTCGGTGAGCAATTGATGAGATGTTATATGGCCAGCCGCAATTTGCTGCGCCGCGTCCGTGGCATTTAAGAGGTTTAGCCCTTGATGGCCGTATTTTCGAAGATCAGTCATGGGGGTTCCCCAGGAGAGTAACGATGAAAAAATATTCGGAAAAGGGGGGTGGCGCGCCCGCGAGCCCCGTGTTGCCGGAAGAGACAGAAACCCCATGATCCGCAATATGCGCCTTGGTCATGGCCCAACTCAGCCCTCTATCAATTCTAAAATTTCCGCCAGTCACGCCCCTGAAACCACCCCCAATCAATGAAACAGGCGGGAGAACTCCGTTTATACTGGAGCAACGATTAGCGGATAAGTCTTCGCTACCAGACATCTCGGTTCAGATCTCCGTAAAATCACCTTGAGGAAAACATGTCTCAGTTAAAGTATGGAAGATATTTCGTTCTAGAAAAGCAAACCAGCAATTTGTTCACATGGGTAGAGAAACATATTTCCGGGGAATTTAGTTTTATTTTGCGGTATTTGCCCCATCTCAAACCTACTTGTCCTAAAAGGGGGGCTTTGAGGGTCCAGAAGACCGCGAGCGGCTCGATGATCCGTATCTGGAAAATCAAGATATTGAGAGCGTCGTGTATTCGGATCGTCGCAGTTACAAATACGAATGTGACGCGGCAGGGGAACAGCGCAATAATACCGAGCGCCGGCGTAATTTGGACCGGTGCTCGACTGACAGCAAAATAGGGCGGCAGGAGGGGAGCTCTCCCCAATCTGTCATGCTCTCCCCGCCGCCCGACGCCGCCATGGTGAGTTTAGACCCCATGCTCCTTGGGAGGCGCCTCAAACACTGTTGCTGGTGGCGTTTCGTGCACGGACGATTAGTCGTAGCCGGGAATGTCAATCAATTGAAAGGCACTGAAAACCGAGGGACGGTGTACTGACCGTGCGTCGGTTATGTAGTTGGTGGTCAATTGATCCAGAGAGGTCACGCCCAAATTCGCCATGGCGTTGATGAGTTCCTCTTCCAGAAGCTCGAGCACCCGGCGCACCCCAGGTGTACCGCCAGCCGCCACGCCATAACCGCAAAGCCTGCCAATGCCGACAGCGTCGGCGCCGAGCGCCATCGCTTTCAGGACATCCGTTCCCCGATACACGGACCCATCCACGAAAATCGTGGCTTTACCTCCTGCCACCTCGACGATTTCTGGAAGAACCTCGGCGGTCCCCCTGCCAAAGTCCAGTTGTCGGCCCCCATGATTGGAGATGTAAATGATGTCGACACCGTGATCTAGGGCGAGCTGGGCATCTTCCGCCGTCGCAATCCCTTTCAAGCCGAACGGAACCTTACAATGGGCTTTGATTCGGGCCACCAGGTCCCAGTCCATGCCGGCTTGGAGATTAAATCCCGAGGCTCTTCTTCGTGCGGTGGGCACGAAGCTCCTCATTTTGTCGCGTTCCCGGCGGCCATACATGGCGGTATCGACCGTGATGCAAAAGGTTTTATATCCAAGATCTTGCGCCTGATCCACATGATCCTTAATCCAGGCTTCATCCCCCCGGACATAGAGTTGGTACATCAGGTTCCCTCCGCCTTCGGTCATGACGGTTTCCATACCGGGTGGGCAAACGGAACTCACCATAGAGGAAATCCCAAACTCCTTGGCCGCACGTGCCGGCACCAGGGCGGCATCGTCATGTAATTGATCAAGAGACCCCATGGGGGCGAGAAAAACCGGCATGCGGAAAGGCATCCCCAGGATATTGGTGGAGGTGTCTAAGTGGTTTACATCCCGAAGAACGCGCGGCCTAAACGCCAATTCGTCAAAGGCGAGCCTGTTTCGGCGCAGCGTGGTCTCGGTCTCTGAACCGCCGACCATATAATCCCACGCTTCCGGCGGTGCATTCGCATGGGCCTGTAGTACGATTTCCCCAAGGGTCAAAATATTTTCAATAGACTTTACCACTTTTATTGCTTTCTGGTTACATACCTAAATACGAAAGCATCAGGTTACAGGAAGATTTTGGTTAGAAAAGCCGGAAGATGACCTTTCCCCCGTGGGTTGACCGCCCACGTCATCGGCGACATCGCCTCACCGAGTAGTGGCGCTTCAGGAGGTTTTTAAAACATCCGCCATATTTTCTTCCCAGGCCAGCGCGGTGGTGATTATTTGGGCCAGGGTATCTTGTTTTGGGGACCACGTTGTTTTGTGCCGGAGACGGGTGGCGTCAGATACAAGCGTGGCGGGGTCACCGGGTCTGCGGGGGCCAATGGCGGCGCCCAGAGATTTTCCCGTCACCCGCTCAACTTCAGCAACCACTTCCCTCACAGAACTGCCTCGCCCATACCCGCAATTCATGATTTGGTTCTCACCGGTTTTTTCCAGCAGCTTCAGGACCTCGACATGAGCATCGGCCAGATCGGAGACATGGATATAGTCCCGGACGCAGGTGCCATCAGGCGTATCATAGTCATCGCCATTGATGACCATACCGGTTCTCTTCCCGGTCACAACTTCGCCGGCGATTTTCAGCAGGTGAGTCGCATTAGGGCTGCATTGGCCGGTTCTCCCCAAAGGATCGGCGCCGCCGACATTGAAGTATCTGAGGGCCGCATACTGAAGCCCAGTTGCATTTGAGACATCTTCAAGCATCCACTCAGTCATCAGCTTAGTTCGTCCGTAAGGTGTCGATGGCGTCGTGGGCGAATTCTCCTTTAATGGCAGGGAAAACGGCTCACCATAGACCAGTGCCGACGAGGAAAAGATAAACGTTTGGATGTCGGCTTCTGCACAGGCTGCCAACAGGTTCCGACTAACGGAGGTGTTGTTCTCATAATATGTNAATGGGTCCTCCACGGACTCCGGTGCGACAATGGAACCCGCAAAATGGAAAACGGTCGCGATATCCATTTTTCGTGCCAGGTCTATAACGAGCCTCTGATCGCCTGCGTTACCTTCAATGAACTCAACGTCTCTCGGCAGAATCTGGCGTCGCCCCGTGGATAGATCGTCAAGCACCGCAATGGCATATCCGTCCTCGAGAAGACGATAGACAACATGGCTGCCGATATATCCCGCGCCGCCAGTGACTAAGACTGTTTTTCCGCTCATAGGGACGTCTGAAGCACCCGAGAGATGCTTGTGGCTCTTGTTTCGTCGGTTTTGGGTCTTCGCGGCTGGCTTATGTCGCCAAGCGCCCGGAATGATAATCTTCTGCGGCTTGCTGAAGTTCCGCACGCGTGTTCATAACAAATGGTCCCATGCGTGCGACGGGCTCATTGAGAGGTTCTCCCTCGCAATAGAGGAGAGCGGCACCCTCTCCGCCGGAGATCACGTTCACTGATCCCGTGCCCTTGAATAGCAGCACCGCGGGTGCGTTGATCTCCTGTTCCCTGCCCAGATTATCTGACGCGATAAGGGTACCTTCATATAAACAAATAAAGAGCTGATTATCCGGAGTNGGAAGAACGGACCAGGGCGTGTCGCCGTTAAGGACAACGTCGAGGAGGCGGGCATCGATTTTCGGGATGGCCGGTCCAGTTTTATCCTCATAGCTGCCGGCGATGACCCGGGCATGGCCCCCGTCAAAGTCTGACCGGGGAATTTTTGCCGCCGGAATATCCTGATATCGAGGTTCCGTCATCTTGAGATGTGACGGCAGATTGACCCACAGCTGAAAACCACTGAGCCGGCCTTCGATCATCTCTGGAATTTCAGAGTGAATGATGCCGCGGCCTGCGGTCATCCATTGAACATCTCCCGGTGCTAGAACACCCTCGTTTCCGACCGAATCCTTGTGGCGCATCAAGCCGTCAAGAACGAGAGTCACGGTTTCGAAGCCCCGGTGCGGGTGATCTGGGAAGCCGGCGATATAGGAGTCCGGATCATCGGAGTCCATGCGGTCGAGCATCAGAAAGGGGTCAACCATATCTAGCTGTGATGTCCCGACCATACGCGTTAATTGTACCCCGGCGCCATCTGTTGCTGGGACACCCGGTACCCAATGGGTCAGGACACGCGCATTTTTAATCTCATTCATGAGGAATTCTCCCGTAATCCATTTTTTAGCCAATCGTCTATGATGGGGGCCAAACTATCATAGGGCTGATAGCCGGCAGACAGCAAGGCCAGCTTGGCATCTTCGCCTTCATTTTCCTTCACCACGACAGTTGGAAAGCCTGTCACACCCAATTCCTTGGCATACTGGAAGTCCCTGCGTGTTGTCTCTTTGAGGGCATCGGACTCAAACTGTTCCTGGAAGGCGTCTGCATCCAAGCCGGCTTCGGTGGCAAGAAGTTTGAAGATTTCCACATTCGTGGTGTCTTTGTTCTCTGAATAGAAACTGCGGCTGATGGAGTCATAGAAATGCAAGAGTTTGGATTTGTCCATGTCTCGCACCGTGACCGCCGCGCGACACGCCGGTTCGGTATCCAATACAAATCCCTCCCGGTCAAAAAAAGCATAATCAAAGACCGCGCCCGTTGCCGTGCTGACATCTTCCCAGTGGTGCTGGATGGTTGCCTTATAGTCGTCGTTCATGGGGTCAGTATCAAAGGCATGAAGGCCGCCGACAACGATGGAAACGGGCGCATCGTCGGCGTAGGTCTGGCTGATATTTTTGATGACGGGTGAAAAGCCCCAGCACCAGGAACACATGGGATCGCCGAAATATATAATTTCCCGTGTTGCCATCAACACCGCTTCCCCGAGGGTCAAAAAATGATCGGCTCCTCTGTTTTGGGGGCCTTGATGATGCCCCTGCAGAAGCCGGATTTTTTCAAGATAGTCGGAATACCACGGGAGGTAAACCGCACCACAGGAGACCTTTCCGGCTGCTCTGGGTTGGGGCGGATCGGTCAGGATGTGACCCGGTCCAGTGCTATTTTTTCAGTCCCGCCATTTCTTCCAGCATCTCGACATAGGCGAAAAAATCCTGATCTCCCCGTCCGGTGCCGATCATGGCGCTCCAATGCTGGCGGACAGTGGATGTGATGGGCATCGGGACATGGTTATTCTTGGCCGTTTCCAGGGCCAGGTCAAAGTCTTTCGCCATCTGGCGGGCCGTGAAAGCAGGCGTGAAGTCGCGCTCTTTNAGCGCATCTACTTTGTAGTTCACGACAGGAGAGCCAACCGCGCTGCTGGCGATCACCTCGATCATGGTGTCCCAGTCGAGACCGCCGGCTTCACCAAAGGCCAGGGCTTCCCCCATCATGGACGATGAAATCCCGATCATGGTGTTGATGGCGAGCTTGAGATAGCGTGCCTGCTCATCTTCCCCGAGGTGGAAAATCTTGTCCCCCATTATCTCGAAGAGGGGATGAATGAAATCAAAGCTGGCCTTGGGGCCGGAGCTGAGGATCACGAGGATGCCGCCCGCCGCCTGAACAACGGAACCGTTTACCGGTGAACGGAGATAAGCGATATCTTTTTCTTGCGTCGCGTCACCGACCTTGATGGACGCGGCGGGCGAGACGGTGCTCATGTCGATAAAGGTGCCGCCCTCCGCCATGTTTTCGATAACGCCATCATTCCCCAGAGCGACTTGCGTCAGGGCATTGTCGTCCGAGATCATTGTGATGACGATATCGGACGCTGCNGCCAGTTCACCAACACTGTCCGCTGCGTGGCCGCCGGCATCGACATGTTCCTGTGTTTTTTCTTTCGACCGGTTATAGACGGTTACTTGATGGCCAGCTTTGATGAGGTTGAGGGCCATCGGATGCCCCATTTTCCCGAGACCGATAAATCCGATTTTTGCGTCCTGTAAATTGTCGAGTGCCATTTAGAGTCCCCTGTGAGACGAAAAGTGAAAAAGCGCCAACGCTTTTAGTAGAGCCTCCTGACGGCTTGGAAAAGGGCGAACTGGGCAAAATACGCGAAAATCACTCGGCTTTTGTTGGCTTTTCCTGACCACGGGGCCGCCATTTTAGGGATTTACGACCGTGCAGGAANGGTTTGGGCCAGGGGCTCGGGGACTTGTATGCCGCTCTATGGGTCCCGAAACCTATTTTCCGGATAATGTTTTCCTGCACCGTTTGTTATGATTAATATGAGGATCACACCGATCATCTTCACTTAAAAACGAGAGTTATTTATGAGCGACGGAATTAAAGACTGTATCGCGCCGGACCGGAACCCGCGCAAACCTGGCTTCACCTTGCCCGCAGGCAGCATTGACACGCATGTGCACGTATTTGACGCCGGTCGTTACCCCATGTCACCGACGCGGGGTTACAATCCGCCAGACTCCACATTGGATGATCTTAAACATCTGCACGCCACCTTGGGCGTTGACCGAGTTGTGTTCACACAGCCCTCCACATACGGCTCTGATAATGCTGCTATTTTGGATGGCATGAATGATCTAAACGCAGAAACACCTGACCGGGCCCGTTGTGTGGTTGCGGTCACCATGGACATCACGGACGAAGAACTTGCAGATCTGGACCGGGCGGGTGCACGAGGTATCCGGCTNAACACGGATAACAAAGGCGGCATGCCGATCGAATTTTCCGAGATCGGCAAGCTGGAGGACCGTATCCGGGATCTCGGTTGGCACTTTGAATTTCTCTTTCCGGGGAAGGACATCATCGAGTTGATGCCGGTCTTGAAGGCGTTGACCATTCCCATGTCCATTGGGCATTTCGCTTACCAGCCCGCAACTGCAGGTGTCGAGGCACCAGGCTTCCAGGCCCTGCTGGATCTTATGCGGGAGGGCAACACGTGGATGAAAATCTCCGGTGCCAACAGAGTGAGTGAAACNGACCTTCCGCCCTATGACGATGTGAAACCGATGGCGCATGCACTTGTCGAGGCTGCGCCAGAGCGCATCATGTGGGGCACCGACTGGCCGCACCCGAATAAGTATCAAGTCAATCCCAACGACGGAGACTTGGTGGATGCGGTTGGGGACTGGGTCACAGATGAAACCTTGCGCCAGAAGATCATGGTCGATACCCCGGCAGCGCTATTCCGGTTTTAACAGACATTGCCGGTCGGGGCGGGGACGGGGCTACAAAGCCATTGGTCCACAGAGCCTCGCCCGTCATGAACGATACGCCATGGCCATGATGTTTTAGATTTTAGGGGCAGGCGCCCCTAAAATCATCTCCGTGACGGCCTTGAACACGGCACTGTCGGGCAGGCCCAACTGACGCGACATGGCGAAGTGATGAGCTTCGGGGACGATGATTTCCGTGGCGGGGAAGCCGCGCGATGTCCAGGCTTCACAAAAGGTCCGGGACTGCCGGCGGAATTCGTCCGGTTCCGATTCGCCGACTGCAATAATCAATGGGCAGCCTCTGCCTGGGAGATGGAAGAGCGGGCTGTGATCTCGCGCGGTCGCTAAATCCATGCGGAGATCATCTTTGTAACCGGGCCCGGCATGAACCAGTACTTGTAGATTGAAGACGCCGCTCATNGCACAGGCACCTTTGATCACGTGCTCTCCGAGTCCGTGGGCGCGGTGCCAGCCTGGCATTAAGAGCGCGCCGGTCAGGTGGCCGCCCGCAGAGTTGCCGGACACATAAATTTTCTCCGGATCGCCGCCATAGGCAGAAATGTGGCGATAGACCCATGCCACGGCAGTGCGTGTATGGTCGACGATTTGGGCGATGGTATAGTCCNGCGCGAGACCATAATCGATGGGGACCCAAAGAACCCCGGCATCATTTATCGCCGGTGCAGCAAGACTTCGGACGTTCTTGCTGCCGGCGCGCCAGCCACCGCCGTGGATATCCATGAGAACCGGCAGGCTGTCGGGATTTTCAGGTGCGAAGATATCCAACACCTGCACCTCGTCATCGCCATAAGCCAGATTGCAGTTCCCGGGATGCGTCTTCCGGGCCCGATCACTGAGCACGGCGGCCTCGTGCTGGTAGCCAGGCAGGTCGTCGATTGTCATTTCCACGTTTAACTGCCGGGACAGTTCTTCTTGACTCAGTCCCATGAATGCATCGTCTTCATCGGGCATCCCGTATCTCCAGGCTAAAATAGGCTTAAAGTGTGCTGCTTTTCATCCAGCAGGACAACAGCCAAAAATTCATTTCCCTTAAACACCCCGATTTGCCAATATAGGAACGTTCCCATGGCTCTCAGGCGTAGCTCTTGCGACCAGACCGGGTCCAGCACACATATCGGTCACGACGAGATNCAATGACGAAAAGGGGCAGCGAACCATGACCGACCGTATGGCGAAAAATGGCCTGCATGTGGCCAAGGAACTTGTGGATTTCACAGAACACACGCTGCTGCTCGACAGCGGCATCAGGGGTCGTGACTTCTGGCGCGGGTTCGCTGAGATTATCACGGATTTGGCGCCAAAGAACAAAGAGCTCCTGCTAAAGCGTGACACCCTTCAGGCCAAAATTGACGCCTGGCATCTCGAGCGTAAGGGGCAAGACCATGACGAAGCAGCCTATAAATCTTTTTTGACGGAGATTGGCTACCTGGTGCCCGAAGGCGGGACCTTCCAGATCGAGACTGCTGGTGTCGACCCGGAAATCGCGGTGGTTGCGGGTGCGCAACTGGTGGTCCCGGTTTCCAATGCCCGATTTGCCTTAAACGCGGCCAATGCCCGATGGGGCAGTCTCTATGACGCCCTTTATGGCACGGATGTCATCGACGAGGCCGCGGGCAAGGAGCGGTCCGGCGGCTATAATCCCGTACGCGGGGCGGCGGTGGTTGCCTTTGCCGCAGACATGCTTGATGACGCGGTGCCGCTCACGAATGGCAGCCATGCCGCGGTGACACGTTATGCCATCGAGGATGGTGGGCTCGTTACCAACCAGGGCGGTTTGCAGGACGCCAGACAGTTCGTCGGCTATGTTGATGAGGCCGCCAATCTGTCCGCAGTTCTGCTNAAAAATAACGGCCTCCACATTGAAATTCAAATCGACAGGGATCACACCATTGGAAAGGNCAGTCCGGCCGGCGTGAAGGATGTGGTGATGGAGGCCGCTGTCACCACCATACAGGATTTTGAAGACTCCATCGCCGCCGTGGATGCGGAAGACAAAATCCAAGTCTATGGCAACATGCTTGGCCTCATGCGTGGAACCCTCGAAGACACGTTTAAAAAAGACGGCTGTGAGATGACCCGTAGCCTGAATCCTGACCGGGACTATATCGCGCCCGACGGAACCGCCTTCAGCTTACCGGGCCGGAGTCTCCTGTTAATCCGAAACGTTGGCCACCTGATGACCAATCCCGCGATCCTCGATGAAAATGGGTTTGAAGTGCCCGAGGGCATTATGGACGCCATGTATACCGGTGTGATTGGCCGTCATGATGTCATGGGTGACAGTGCGCTCAAGAACAGCCGGACCGGCAGCGTGTATATTGTCAAACCCAAGATGCACGGACCGGAAGAAGTCGCCTTTGCATGCGAGCTTTTTGGCCGGGTAGAGGATGCAGTTGGTCTCCCCCGGAACACGCTCAAGATTGGCATCATGGATGAGGAACGCCGCACCACTGTAAACCTCAAGGAATGCGTGCGTGCTGCGCGGGAGCGTGTGGTGTTTATCAACACTGGCTTCCTCGATCGCACGGGTGATGAAATTCACACTTCCATGGAAGCAGGGCCATTTTTGCCCAAAGGCGACATCAAAATAGCTGATTGGATCGGAGCCTATGAAGACTGGAACGTGGATATCGGTCTGGAAACTGGCATGCGCGGAAAATCCCAGATCGGTAAGGGCATGTGGGCCATGCCGGATGAGATGGCAGCCATGATGGCGGCGAAAATTGATCATCCGCGGGCTGGCGCCAACACGGCCTGGGTGCCGTCGCCCACAGCGGCCACGCTGCACGCCATCCACTATCATCAGATCAACGTGGCGGATCGTCAGGAAGCGCTTTCGAGCCGTCAACGGGCGAGCCTGGACGCTATTTTGGACATTCCGCTGTTGGCCGGTCGCAACCTGTCGGATGACGAAATACAGAAGGAACTCGACAACAATTGCCAGGGCATTTTGGGCTATGTCGTGCGTTGGGTGGCGCAGGGCGTGGGCTGTTCCAAGGTACCTGATATCCACAATGTTGGTTTGATGGAAGATAGGGCCACCCTCCGGATTTCCTCTCAACATCTTGCCAACTGGCTGCACCATGGCATCTGCACGCNCACACAGGTGACGGAAGCCATGACACGCATGGCCGTCGTGGTCGATGGTCAAAATGCCGGTGACCCAAATTATCGGAATATGGCCGATGATTTCGACGCCTCTATTGCTTTTCAAGCGGCATGTGATCTTGTGTTCAAAGGGCGGGAGCAGCCGTCTGGCTATACCGAGCCGATCCTGCATGCAAGGCGGCTGGAAGCGAAAGAATCGGCGCGTTAACGACATCAGGGAGCTTGCACAGGCGGCCGTGATCTGAGCTGCCTTTCCTCTCTCGGGCCGACATCGTTTACCCGTCATACGCATACGGGCCCATTGTCCGGCGCCGTCGTTCAAGGGTTGGATACAATTTATATTTTCGCCAAACTGAAACATGCCTCAAATTCCTCTCGACCTCACTGAACTTGCCGTTGTTTTTTTGGCCATCGGTGCGGGTGCCTTTATCAAAGGACTGACCGGCACCGGATTCCCTTTGGTCGCGGTGCCGGTCATGGCGGTTTTTCTGGGCGTCGAGCACGCGGTAATTGTTCTGCAAATTCCGAATTTGGTGTCCAACGTCTGGCTCGTCTGGCGTTACCGGGAACAGATGAAAACCACTCCCCATCCTATGGGCATGTTTGTCCCGTCCGGTATCGCCATTATCCTGGGTGTCTGGTTTCTAAGTGCCGTCGACCGTACATCGGCGATGATATTTTTGTCCGCCATGCTCGGGTTTTTTCTGATTCTACTGGTGATCAAACCAGATCTCACCTTGAAGGGGGTAGCGCTCAAAATAGTGACGCCCATCGCGAGCGCGATTGGCGGGTTTGCGCAAGGAGCCACCGGCGTTTCCGGGCCTGCTTATACGCCGCTCATCTTTTCCATGCGCCTGCATAAAGAGGCGTTTGTGTATTACCACGGCATCCTTTACGGGTTTTTCAACGCGGTGCAGATTTCTGCCATGGTTTGGTTTGGATTGTTTACGCTGGAGCGCTTCTTCCAGGGCCTAATCGCCCTCATCCCATTGTTGCTGTTTCAGTATGTGGGCATGATGTTGACGAAACGCGTGTCACTCTCGACATTCAACAAAGCAGTTATTGGGGTTCTGATCCTGATGGAGGCCAAGTTGATCTGGGACGCGATATCGGGATAGCGTCACAGATACGGCCCCGCGCCATCTGCGGAGCCTGGCGTCAGTTTGTCGGCTGTTTCGGTGGGACATGTGGGCTCTCGATCAGCTTTTACCGACAGTTGTCGGGAAAATGGTGTTCCCCCGGTAGATCAGAGACTAAAGATCTTTTCCGCTGTTTTGCTCATGATCGCGGATTGCTCGCCTCCCGATCGCGTGCCGATGATATCTCTCAGTTTCGGCACATCATGGGGCATGGGTTGGTCCGTGCCGAACATCACTTTATCCGGGCCGGCAATATCGATCACCAAATCCAGCGCGCCTTTATCATAGACAATCGCGTCATAGTAAATTTGCTCCAGATACTCGGACGGCTTCTTGGGCAGATCAAATTTCACCAGGGTTTCCACGTTAAAAAAGACATCCAGACGGCCGTGAATGAAGGGCAGATAGCCGCCGCCGTGAGATGCGATGAGTTTCATGTTGGTGTATTTATCAAGGAACCCGGAGGTGGCCATACGGGCAATGGCAAGTGAGGTGTCGTACATAAAGCCGCATCCCGGCATCAAAATGCGCTCGAGCCCGAAATTCACGTCCTTTGCGCCATAGGGCGCTGTTGGATGCACCAGTACGGGTAGACCTTCGTCGTCGATGGCTTTCCAGATGGGATCGAATAAGGGATCAATGAGGTCCTTGTCGCCCATGTGCGCGGTGGCAAAAACACCGACGGCACCCTGATCAACGGCCCGGTTTAGCTCGGCCACGGCAGCGTCAGGGTAGTCCCAAGGAAGCGATGCAAACCAACGGATGCGATCAGGGTAGGCGGTCTGGCCACCTGCCATTTCGTCATTGGCGAGTTTTGCGGTTTCGGCGCTGATATCCGGTCCGCCCCATTGGCAGTTAGGCGACGTGAGTGAGACGATGGCGACGTCAATGCCGGACGCATCCATCATCGCGATCCGTTTGTCGTAATCGAAGGCCTCGGGCTCAAAAGCACAGGCAGCAGCGCCCATTTCCATTAGATAGTCTCTGCCATCTTCCATGAGTTCAGAGGCATAGTTCGGTGCGCCATGCTTTTTCAACATGTCGAGCCAGTCATACCCGAACATATGGGCGTGTATATCAATTGTGGCCATTCAGAAAATCTTTCACGTTCGAGGGCAGCTAAACTCTCACGTCACTGCCGGTGACGCACCGTTAGCTGGGGAGTGATGCACGGGCGATCATAGAGCATGCAGGTGAGGGTCGTCGACAAAGGTCTCTGGAAAATCCGGTCCCCACTGATTGTTGAGGCCGACTGGCGGTTCCCAGCGTTCTCCTTTATGGGCGTTGTTCACCAAATCTGAGTCCGTCCAATGTTCATGTATTCTTCCCCAAGGATCCCGCCAGTAATCAAAAATTTGGCTTCCCAGCATGTGCCGTCCGACACCCCAAGCATGTTTGTATCCTTTGGATTTCAGCCAATAATGACCGGCTTGTATATCATCAAAATCGGCTGCCTCAAAAGAAAAGTGATTAAATTCGGCATGCTCTGCCTGAATGCCTAACAATACGTGATGATCAACGAATTCATCCCCCGCATCGATATGATTAAACGTCATCATATCTTTCTCTTGGTTTTCCATATCAATAATAGAATCGGTTCGCACCAGACCAAGATGGGTTTGGTACCATTCATTGAACTTTTCAAGATTGGGGGTCTTTACAACGATGTGCGCACTTCTTTTCACATGAGAGGGCTGACCCGGATTGATGGATAACCGCTGTATTTCTGTCCTGTTGAATTTATCTGTGCCGGTGTTGATGGCCACTTTCCTTACGTCCAGGTCATCCAGCTCTTCCATGCCGTATATCACTTCGATCACGCGCCCGTCTGGATCGTTTAGGGTGACCCGTTTGCCACCACCCGGTTCATCAATGTCATGAACATCACTAGCCGTCGATGCTTTGCTGATTTTTTCGAGGTCTTCCTCGTTCTTTGCCCACCAGGCCATCCCAATGTGGCGGGGCTCTCCCAGTTCAGTAACATGGACGTGATGATGATCACCGTCCGTGGCACGCATATAAAGAGCCGATTTGGTCCGATCAACTTTGACCAACCCGAAGTCGGTCAGAAACTCCTCCATTAAACCCAAATCTGGTGCAGCCAGACGCGCATAGGCAAGGTCACTTACTTTGATCATGTTACCCTCCATGTATTTTGGTTCGATCTTGATCATAAGATTGAATACAACAGCTCTCAATCGTATTTTTTTTAAACCGAATAAAATTTCATCTGTTGAAAAAATTGACCCAGGACATTTTTGACCGGCGTTTTAGCTGGCATCTTCAGTTAATGTTGTT
>NHHQ01000021.1 GCA_002170915.1 Rhodospirillaceae bacterium TMED167
GTGCCTTGTCTGACCACAAGGGACTAAATTTACCCGGCGCTATTTTACCCATGTCGGCGCTGACAGACAAAGACCGCGCCGATCAGCGCTTCGGACTGGATCTGGGTGTGGATTGGGTCGCTTTGTCCTTTGTTCAGCGGCCGGAGGATATTGCGGAAGCGCGCCGGCTTATCGCCGGACGCGCGGGCATCCTTTGCAAAATGGAAAAGCCTAAAGCCATTGAGCATCTTGAACAGATTATTCAGCTATCCGACGCGGTCATGGTGGCGCGCGGGGATCTGGGTGTCGAGGCACCACCCGAAGATGTGCCAGGTCTGCAAAAAAGAATCATTCAGGCCGCGCGGACCGAGGGCAAACCAGTGATTGTTGCCACACAGATGCTGGAGTCCATGATACAGGCGCCGACGCCCACTAGGGCGGAAGCATCGGATGTCGCGACCGCCGTTTTCGACGGCGCCGACGCTGTCATGCTATCGGCGGAAACCGCGGCAGGAGACTATCCCATAGAAGCTGTATCGATCATGGACCGGATTATCCGCAAGGTGGAACAGGATCCCAACTACAATCTTTTGATGAACACGGACCGGCGACAACAGAGCGGTTCTGATGCTGACGCCATCACGGCCGCAGCGCGTCAAGTCGCCCAAACTGTTGGCGCTGCGGCGATTGTAACATTTTCAACAACGGGTTCGACGACGCTTCGGGCGTCGAGGGTCCGACCGGCCGTGCCGATTATGGGATTGACGCCCAAGCTGGAGACGGCGAGACGTCTGGTGCTCGCCTGGGGGGTTCATCCTGTCCATACACACGACGTTTCTGATTTTGGCGATCTTGTAAAACACTCGATTGATACAGCGACGCGCGAGGCATTCGCGGTCTCGGGCCAGCGTCTTGTGGTCACGGCGGGCGTGCCGTTTGGGACGCCGGGCGCGACTAACGTGTTGCGTCTTCTCTGGGTCGACTAGCCGGTCCTGCCACATGATCGCCGACCTGTTCTCCATTATCGCACCAGTGCTTTTTGGCGTGGCTGTTGGATACGCTTGGACCAAGTTTGGACGGCCGTTCGATACGGCGTTCGCGACGTCGCTTGTCTTTAATATCGGGACACCACTTCTCGTATTTGCGACCCTGACCGAGCTCAAAATCGATCCCGCCGCCTTTGGGGAAATTGCGCTGGTCGCGTTGACTGCTCTGATTGGCTTTATCGTGCTGGCGTTTGTTGTTCTCAAAATTGCAGGCCTGTCTCTGCCCACCTACTGGCCGTCCGTCACCATGCCGAATTCCGGTAATATGGGGCTGCCCCTATGTTTTCTGGCATTTGGCCAGGAAGGCCTGGGCATTGGCATCATTGTCTACACGGTTATCAGTATGGGCCAGTTCACCTTTAGCGTGGCCGTTTCCACGGGATCGCTCTCGCTGAGAGAGTTGACACGAATTCCCCTGATTTATACCGCAGTCGCCGCGTTGGCCGTAATGGCGTTTGACTATGAGGTGCCCAACTGGCTTGCCAACACAGCAAGCATATATGGCCAATTGGTCATTCCGCTCATGCTGATCGCCCTCGGCGTGTCCCTGGCATCTCTGAAACCTGCTGGGTTGCCCAGAAGCCTAGCGCTGTCTGTGGCGCGTTTTGCTATCGGTTTGGGTGTTGGCGTCGTCGTCGTCGAATTTTTCGATCTGGAGGGTGTGGCGCGGGGTGTGGTCATTTTGCAGAGCGCCATGCCAGCAGCCGTGTTTAACTATATGTTGGCCCTCCGGTATGATAACGATCCCCCAGAGGTCGCTGGTTTGATCATCACATCGACCCTCATTTCCTTCATCACCTTGCCGGGGCTTCTGTTGTTCGTATTGTAACCACGGCGTCGGGCCGTTATACGAAACTCTACCTCATGACATCGGGTTTTCATCAATGACGATTTTGGTAACCGGCGCTGCCGGTTTTATCGGCCACCATCTCTCGCTATCCCTGTTAGGACAGGGTGAGCGAGTTACC
The DNA here is from genome assembly GCA_002170915.1 of Rhodospirillaceae bacterium TMED167. The sequence continues at coordinate 1,994 of NHHQ01000021.1, forward strand.
GGCATCGATAATCTGAACGACTATTATGACGTCAGCCTGAAGCACGCGCGGCTTTCTGAGCTTCAATCACATGATGGGTTTTCGTTTCATCAATGCGATATTGCGGATTGTAAAGGTATGGCGGAAATCTTAGATTCTGTTCCGGAGACGACGGCCATTGTTCACCTCGCGGCGCAGGCGGGTGTTCGTTACTCTCTCGTTAATCCATTTGCCTACCAGCATTCGAATTTGGATGGGGTGATGGTATTGTTGGAAGCTGCTCGTAAATTATCCGGCTTAAAGCATTTTATATTTTCCAGTTCATCGTCGGTGTATGGGGGCCTTCCTACCCTGCCTTACAAAGTGACGGACAATACAGATCGTCCAGTATCGCTGTATGCGGCCACGAAGAAAGCGGGCGAGGCTATGTGTCACAGCTACGCTCACTTATATGGTATTCCAGTCACGTCGCTGCGGTTTTTCACGGTTTACGGCCCGTGGGGACGGCCGGATATGGCGACTTTTATGTTTACCAAAAAAATTCTCGCGGGCGATGTAATCGATGTATTTAACGATGGCAAGATGCGGCGTGACTTTACTTATGTTGACGATATAGTCTTCGGGGTGACGCGCTGTCTTGCGTCGCCTCCCAAAGCCGTCGATGGGAGTGCTCCCTATGCTGTTTACAATCTTGGAAACAGGCGGAGCGAAGAACTCATGGATGTGGTCAGCATTATTGAGAGAGAGGTTGGGCGGAAGGCAGAGATTAATTACAAACCCATTCAGCCCGGTGATGTGATCGAAACTTATGCGGATATTACGGATGCTACGGCTGATTTCGGCTTTGAGCCCAAAACCAATATTGCTGAGGGATTACCGGCATTCATTCGCTGGTACCGGAGTTTCTACAACGTATAGGACCCATTATTATCGATAGAGGTCCTCTAGTCGTTCTCCATAGATATCTGTGACAATATGGCGCCGCACTTTCAGGGTAGGTGTCATCTGCTCATTATCAACCGTGAAGGCATCTGCAGTTAGGATGAACCGGCGCACCCGCTCAATGACCCCGAGATTGGCATTCACCCGGTCGACGGCCTCGTCGATGGCCTTGATAAAGGCGTCATTCTTGATGAGGGCGACGAGATCGTTATCGGCGTTGTTGGCAGCGGCCCAATCATTGGCGAAGTCGGCATCTGGGACCAAGAGTCCGACGAGGTGAGGCCGCTTGTCGCCATGCACTAAGGCCTGTGCGATTTCAGGTTCAAGGGTGAGGAATCCCTCCACTCGTTGCGGTGAAATGTTATCGCCACCTGAATTGACAATGATGTCCTTTTTCCGGTCGGTGATAAGAATTCGACCCTGTTCGTCTATATGTCCCACGTCACCTGTATGAAGCCATCCGTCTCTTAGAGCTTCTCGCGTCGCCTCTTCATTTCGCCAATAACCGGTCATAACGAGCTCGCCTTTGACCAAAATTTCGTCATCTTCCGCAATTTTTACCTCCGTATCCAAAAGTGGCTGACCAACTGTGTCGAGCTTGATACCGTCGGGTCGGTTGCAGCTAATGACCGGAGCTGATTCTGTTTGACCATAGCCTTGCAGCAGCCGAAGCCCAAGAGCGGAAAAAAAGTTTCCGATATCCGGATTTAGAGGGGCACCACCAGACACAAGAGCCTTGAGCCGTCCGCCAAAATTCGCGCGGACCTTATTTCTAACGAGTTTGTCGACGATAACATCAGAAATTTTTTCGCCAATCGAGAGGCCGCCAGGGTTAGTGATTTTTTTCTGCCCGAGCCGCACGGCTGTGGCGAAAAGGGTTGCTTTAATACCTCCTGATTTTTCAACACCACGCATGATGCGACTATGCATGCTCTCATAAAGACGGGGAACTGCTGTCATTAGGGTTGGACGAGCTTCAGCCATATTAGATGCTAAGTGCTCGATACCTTCCGCGTAATAAATTTGTGCACCGATTGAAATTGGAAAAAATTGCCCTGCGGTGTATTCGTATGAGTGGGACAACGGGAGAAACGATAGAAATACGTTATTTTCAATGCCCAAACCCTTCAACACGTCTGCGGCGCCCCTGCAGTTATGAAGTATGGCCCTGTGCGGAAGCATCACGCCTTTGGGAGCACCACCAGTGCCTGACGTATAAATTATTACCGCAGTATCATCTTTGGTCGGTGTATACACAGCATCCTTAATTCCGCCCTCCATGGCGTTTCCCGTGCTGACCATCGAATGCCATGTCTTGATATCCAAACCGGAAATCTGATTAATGTCCAATTCTTCTATCGTTATAACAAAGGAGATGCTGTCAGTCTGATGCGCTGCTGGTATCATTCTATCAGCTAGATTGTTGGTAGATACAATGGCAGCCTTTGCGCCACTATTGGTGAGTATATAAAGATGATCATTTACTGTATTTGTCGTGTAGACCGGTACCGTGATGGCTCCTGCTGCCATAATGGCGAGGTGTGCAATTGGCCATTCCGGTCTATTCTCCGAACATAGCACTACTCGATCGCCTTTCTCAATTCCGAGAGACTTAAGGCCTTTTGAGATAGCTAATACGTTATCCGCCACTTCCCCCCAGCTTTGTGAGACGTAGTTGCCGTTTTCTTTTGCCCAAAGAAATGGTCGGTCCGCGAGTTTTTCTGCTTGAGCGAAAAACATTTCAATCAGATTTGGCCAAGTTTCCATAAAACTCTCACGCCTCCGTTAATTGAAGCTGTTTGTTGTTTGGCATATATCCCTATTGTTACCCTACCCAACGACATAGTCTAGCATCTGATTGCTGGTCAGGCCGACTGGAGAGAAAAAAATGAATAATCAAATCAACGCCACTGGATCGGTGCCTGGAAACGATTTACCGATATGGGACTTGTCAGACCTGTATCCTAGCACAGATTCTTCTGAACTGGAGCGTGATCTGGAGACGGTTAGGGTAGANNCGGATCAATTTTCACAGAGCTATAAAGGAAAGCTTGCCAAACTTGGTCCTGGCGAATTTGGCGATGCCATCCAGAGTTTTGAAAACCTCAATGAGTGTCTGTCTCGTATCATGAGTTTCGCCCAACTTCTTTTTTCCGCTAATTCAGAGGACCCAGCTGTTGCCGCCTTTTATCAGAATGTTAGCGAACGGGCGACGGCTTTGTCAGCTAAAACACTATTTTTTGAACTTGAGATTAACCGACTCGAGGAAAATGAGGTTGAGGCGTTTATCTCCTCCCCCACAGTACAGCGGTATAGACCTTGGCTGGCCGCTGTTCGAGCGAACAAGCCTTACCAACTTTCAGATGATGTCGAGAGAATCTTGCATGAAAAATCCGTCACCGGCCGAAGTGCCTGGTCTCGACTCTTTGATGAAACCATGGCCGGTCTTCGTTTTAAACTCCATGGCAGAGAGTTGACCAACAGCGAGATAATGACCCGGATGTCCGATGCCAAGGAGGCCAATCGGAAAGCGGCCTCGAAGGCTTTCGCCAAGGGCCTGGAGGACAATATTAGGCTCTTTGCGCTCATCACCAATACCCTTGCGAAGGATAAAGAAATCGAAGACACGTGGCGCGCACTTCCCCGGCCCGTGTCTGCCCGGAACCTCGGCAATCAGGTAGAAGACGAAGTGGTGGATGCGCTCTCGAACGCAGTCCGCTCCGCTTACCCCGACCTGTCACACCGCTATTACCAATTGAAGGCTGAGTGGATGGGAAAGGATGCACTGAATTATTGGGATCGAAATGCGCCATTGCCGGAAGCCGACAATACCCGGATCGAGTGGCCTAGGGCGCGGGAGACGGTCCTCGGATCTTATGCGGCGTTTGAGCCGACATTGGGACAGATCGCCGGTCAATTTTTCGATGAGGCTTGGATCGATGCAGCGCCGCGGAGCGGCAAAAATCCCGGCGCTTTTTCGCACCCAACCGTGCCCAGCGCCCATCCTTATATTTTGTTGAATTATCACGGAAAACCCCGGGATGTGATGACCCTGGCACACGAACTGGGTCATGGTATTCATCAGGTGCTGGCGGCGCCCCAGGGACATTTTCTCGCCAATACACCGCTAACCCTGGCGGAAACCGCCTCCGTTTTTGGTGAAATGCTGACCTTTCAATCCATGTTGGAAAGCGCGCAAGACGCCTCTGTGCGGCGGGTGATGCTGGCTTCTAAGGTGGAGGACATGCTGAACACCGTTGTTCGTCAAATCGCTTTTTATCATTTTGAAAAGCGGGTGCATGAGGAGCGCCGGCACGGCGAACTGAGCCCTGACCGTCTCGGGGAGATTTGGATGGAGGTCCAGACTGAGAGCCTCGGGCCAGCCTTCCGCTATGACCACGAATATCGGCACTTCTGGGCTTATATCCCGCACTTCATCCATGCCCCATTCTACGTCTATGCCTATGCGTTTGGAGACTGTCTGGTGAATTCACTGTATGACCTGTTTTCCAGCGGACATCCGCAATTCCAGGAAAAGTATTTGGACATGCTCAAGGCAGGGGGAACCCTCCGTCATAAAGAATTGCTTGCACCTTTTGGCCTGGACGCGTCCGATCCGGCTTTCTGGCAGAGGGGGTTAGGGATTGTCTCTGGCTTCATCGATGAACTTGAAAAAACGCTTTAGGATGTGACATGGCANATGANGGCAGCATAGGTTCCCGAGCACGGCGCTACGCGAAAGTTGGCCGTGCCGTGAGNGGATTGGCGGTAAAGCTCGCAGGGGAGCGATATCTGGGCCTCAAAATTGATCGCTTGGAACATGCAGAGGATCTCAAGGCTGCNCTGGGGGGGCTCAAGGGGCCGCTNATGAAAGTGGCTCAGATTCTCTCNNCCATTCCNAANGCNCTTCCCAATGAATANGCGGTGCAACTTGCCGAACTCCAATCCAATGCGCCTCCGATGGGATGGAATTTTGTAAAGCGTCGTATGGCGGCGGAACTTGGACCAGATTGGCAGTCCATGTTCGACGATTTTGACCAGGAAGCAGCGGCGGCCGCGTCCTTGGGGCAAGTTCACCGCGCCACGGACACACGGGGCGTGCCGCTTGCGTGCAAACTCCAATACCCGGACATGTCCTCCGTTGTTGAGGCCGATCTCAAGCAGTTAAAATTAGTTTTCCGGATTTACCGGAGCTACGATAAGGCCATTGACCCCTCGGCGATACATGGCGAGCTCGCCGCCAGGTTGCGCGAGGAATTGGACTACCGGCGGGAGGCGGCCCATATGAACCTTTACCGCCATATGCTCCGGGACGAGGACGCCGCCCATGTGCCGAAACCATTGGAGGACCTGTGTGGTGATCGTCTCCTGAGCATGACCTGGCTGGATGGCGAGCCTCTGTTACCGTTCATCGAGAAACATCCTGGTTTGGAAGATCGAAATCGAGTTGCAATGAGCATGTTTCGGGCATGGTATGTGCCGCTCTATTTCTATGGCGTTATTCACGGCGATCCTCATCTTGGGAACTACACGGTGCGGCCCGATGGATCGATAAACCTGATGGATTTTGGGTGTATCAGGGCGTTCAAATCACCTTTCGTGAGGGGCGTTATAGATCTCTATAAAGCGCTTCGTGATGACGACCCGGCGCTTGCCGTTCATGCTTATGAGACGTGGGGATTTGACAATCTAAGCCAGGAACTCATTGATGTTTTAAATATTTGGGCTGAATTTGTGTATGCCCCGCTTCTTGAAGACCGGGTCCGGCTGATACAGGAGCAAGAGGGGCATTACGGGGCCGGTGTCGCACACAAGGTCCGCGAGGAACTGAATAAAGTGGGCGGCGTTGCGCCACCACCGGAATTTGTTCTCATGGATCGGGCGGCGGTTGGCTTGGGTTCCGTCTTTACGCATTTAAATGCCGAGATAAACTGGCATCAGCTTTTTCACGAACTCATTGATAATTTCGATGCGGATGACGTGCATGACCGCCAAGCGGAAGCCTTCGATTTGGTCGGTCTTGAACCTGCTTTCTAAGGTGTTTTAAAGTTACACAGTGATGGAACTGTCAATACGGAATTAGTCCTTGGCAAAGCGACCCCGAATGGGCATTTTGATATCTAATTCTCCACGTTCATTTCCCATACATTTTCCGAGGGGGCAAAGATGAAGATTGGGGTGCCGAAGGAACG
>NHHQ01000022.1 GCA_002170915.1 Rhodospirillaceae bacterium TMED167
TCAAACACCGTTTGTAAATTCCACTTCCCCTGCCCTTTGCGGCCGTAAGCGCCGATCAAGAGGTTTTCCTCAACGGAGAGTGAGGAAAACAGCCTGCGCCCCTCGGGCACCAAAGACATGCCCAATTTGACAATGTCTGCCGCAGCCAGACCACCGATTGCCTGATTATCAAAACGAACAGCGTTTTTGCTGCCCCCGTGCAGGCCCGTTACGCTATGCAGGTAGGTCGATTTACCGGCGCCATTAGCACCGATAACAGCCACAGTTTCACCCTCGTCCACATAGGTGTCGATACCGAATAGGGCCTGAAAGTCGCCATAGTGGGCAGTCAAATTTTTGGTTTCTAGCAGCGGCATCGGATCACTCCTCGATGCCCATGTAAATTTCCTGGACGCCCTTGGAAGCTACGACTGTCCGGGGATCTCCATTCGCGATAAGCTGGCCGAAATTGAGCACGATCAGGTGTTCGACGGCTTTTAAAAGGGCATGAACAATATGCTCAATCCAGATTATGGTGATGCCTTGGGCGTGGATGTCCTGGATGGTCTCCACTAGGTCTGCGCATTCATGCTCCGTTAGACCGCCGGCAATCTCGTCGAGGAGCAAAATACGCGGCTCGGTTGCCAGCGCACGGGCCATTTCTAGCCGCTTGCGCTCCAGAAGTGACAAGGAACCAGACACCCGGTTGGCGCGGTCTAGAAGGCCAGTTTGTTCCAGCACCTGGCCGCACCGATCCGCCGCTTGGGCTTCTGTCAGGCTGTTGCCATAAACGGCCCCCACCAGCAGGTTTTCAAACACGGTGAGCGTCTCAAATGGCTGCGGTATTTGATAAGAGCGGCCAATACCGGCAACACACCGATCCGGTGGCGGCATGGCGCTAATGTTCTGGCCGTCCAATAATATTTTCCCCGCGTCAGGGGAGAGATTTCCGGAGATCAAATTAAAAAGCGAGGACTTGCCTGCGCCGTTCGGACCAATGATACCAAGTGCCGTTCCCTCCTCAACAGCGAGATCAATGCCGTCCGCCACAACAACGGAGCCAAAGGCTTTCGAGAGCCCCTTTAGTTCAAGAAGCATGACCAAATTTGAGCTACATAAAGAGGCTTGGTGACCACATAATTCCGGCCACCAAGCCTTATTATCTCTATAGGGCCTGCATATCGCCGGTAACAGGTATATCCGTCCACGTCTTATTATCAGTTATCACCAGGTCGTATTTGCCATTACCCTGGTGACGCCACTGACCGCCAACGAGGGGCGTTTTGGTAACGTTCTTTGCGGCAAATGGCGGCACACCCTTGCCGTTCCACTGCACGGGACCAACGATGGTCTGATGGTTGGTCCCGGCAATCGCATCTCGGATAGACTCGCTGTCCCGAGGATCAGCGCGCTTCAGCACATCGACCGCCATTTCAAACAAGCTATGCACAAAGCCAATCGGCTGGGTCCACTGTTTGCCAGTATCCTGGGTATAGGCCTTGGCGAGGTCCGCGGATGACTGACCGGTCAACGAAGACTTGAAAGGATGCGCTGGAGACCACCAAACCTCGGATGAAAGATTGTGTCCCGCCGCACCAAGCGCCTCGACCGATACTGGGAAAAGGATGGCTTTGCCGACACTGGCGACCTTCGGACGGAAGCCTTGCTGGCGGGCCTGCGTCCAAAATGTAGTAAAGTCCGGCGGCAGCATCACGCCGGTCATAATCTCCGCGCCCCCTTTTTTAAAGGCGGTGATCTGAGCGGTAAAATCATCAGTCAGGTTCTGATAACGGCCCGGATCTATTAAGTTAAAACCCTTCGCCTTCAAAGCTGGCGGCAGGCCAACTCTGGCGTCCCCCCAAGCGTTGCCGTCAGCGTCGTTCGGGAATGCACCGCCGACAACTTTATTGGTCTCAATTTGATTCCACATATTTGTAAAAACGGCAATGACATCTTCCAGGCCCCAGAAATAGTGGTAGGACCACTCAAAAGGCTTCCAGGTTTTGGGATCACCGGGATTGCCTTGCTGGCCAATGAACCAGGGTTGCCACGGGCAGTTGGTGGAAATGCAAGGCACCTCCTCAATTTCACATTGAGTGGCCACAGGGTTGGTGGTTTCCGGAGTGTTGGCAACCATCATCAGGTCGACTTTGGTGTCGACAATAAGTTCCTTGGCGACTTCCGCTGCCCGGTTCGGATTCGACTGAGAGTCCTTAACTGTCACGTCGAGCTTGTAGGTCTTGCCACCAATTTTGAGGCCATCCTTCATCGTTTCCATGAAATTCTTAGCATTCCAAAGATCGGACTCACCAAAGCCGGCGAGCGGTCCAGTTTGCGGGCTCACGTAGCCAATTTTGATAGTTTTAGTCTGTGCGATAGCTGGTTTCGGCAAATGGCTTACCGCGGCGGCGGCGGCGCCTGCCACCGCGGTCGTGGCCATAAATTTACGCCGACTAATGCTATTTTGATCAGGCGTGGTTTTACGCGTAGTCATAATTTCTCTCCCTGCATTAAACTGACAGATCCCAATGCGCTCCGCCCTTGTAATTACATAAAAGGTCCGTAACTCGATACCTGCCTCTTAGCCTCTTATTTCGCACACCGAATGGAAAACCTCCCGACAGTAGGTAACCGTATCGACATTTGATACATAATTATTATTTGTCAGTACAATAGTAGCCACGGTTATAAAGGCAGTCCAGGCAGTTTCTATCCCTTGTTCCGCATCACGTGATAGCTCAGGTCTCCAGGATCGGAGAGGTCCGGCACCGTCCAGCCATCCAGATCATATTCTGCCATGCACTGCTCAGCAAATCCCCGAAATTTTTCGGCATTGCCGGACGCTTCCGCGCCGAACAAGCAGTACCGCCGAATTTCCTCCGTGGAACCACCATAATTAATCTCATAAAGTTCATGACGACCACCAAATTCGGAAGCAATACTGTCCCACAAAAGTTTCATCAGCTTAACCCGCTCTTCTGCCTGGTAGCCGTTTGATCCCCGAAGGTAGCGGTCAATATACGGGCGTAATTCTTCATTTTTAAAATCGTTAGCGTGGGAGTTGAGATAGATCAGGCCAGAAGCAGCTGTCTGCTCGATAATGTACTTGATTTTCGAATAAGCCATGGTGGCGATAATCTGATAAGCGTTTCCTGGATCCATATTGGGCAGCACATAATCATCAATCCATGGCTTGGGATCCCGGACCATGGCATCTGATAACCCCCAAAACAGGTTCCGCCAGGCGATCACTTCACCTACGTTGGCCTGGACGCCACGATAGTCCTTGGTGCCCGCAGCGTCGACGGCCTTCAATAAGAGACCTGCAATGAAGTCCAGCTTAACCGCCAACCGCGTACAGCCATGCACTACAAAGCGTGGCAGGAAACCGGTCTGTGGGAAGAAGTTATTTGCCTTGTCAATGTCCCCATAGACAAAGACATTTTCCCAAGGCACCAGCACCTTATCCATGATGAAGATGGCATCATTCTCATCCAGTCGGCTTGAGAGTGGGGCGTCAAAAGGGCTTCCCATCACCGTCGAAGTCATCTCATAAGACGTCCGACACAGAAACTTCACGCCTGGCGCGTTGGTCGGGATCATGAAAACAACGGCGAAATTTTTATCCTGGAGCGGAATCAATCCATGGTGGGCAACGAAGGTGTAGTTGGTAAGCACGGACCCCGTTGCCACGACCTTGGCCCCGGAGACGACTAGCCCCGCATCGGTCTCCTTTTCCACCTTACAGCATACATCGGCGGCCTCATTTGGCGGACGGTCACGATCCACTGGAGGATGAATTATCGCGTGATTGATAAACGGTACACGCTCCTGCGAGAATTTATACCAGGCCTTGGCATTATCCTGGTAGGGGTCATAGAAGTCAGAATTAGCGCCCAGGGTTGCCAGGAAAGACGCCTTATAATCTGGCGCCCGGCCGATCCAGCCGTAGGTAATGCGCGCCCACTCGGCGATGGCATCCCGTCCAGAGACGAGATCTTCCATGTTTTTTGGTGCTTTGAAAAAGGCGTGGGTTTGGCCGCCGTTACCCGTATCCGTCGGCAGCATGAGTTTGTCGGCGTGCTTGGGATCGTGCATGGCATCATACAACCGCGCGGTCATCCGGGCTGTGTTACGAAAGGCTGGATGTTCTGTAACCTTGCCGACCCGCTCACCATAAATATAGACCTCTCGGCCGTCATCTAACTCCTCAAGATATTCATCCCCCGNCATCGGGGAGGACCCTCCAACCCGCCCCGTGGTTTCCGGTCTTGCAGCAAATGCTTGCTTGTCATCGCGGTCAACAATCTGGTCCATTAGTGTTCTCCCTTTCCGCCAAATACCCGTAAATAACTGTTTTTACGTGTTATTTAAATTAGTTCGAATATCGAACATATGTGCGCTAAACGAACAATTAGATGTTANCGGGAGTCGGTTGAAATCGCAAGAAGGGATTTGAAGAGCTCCTCCACTCGGCCTGCGTCAAATGTCAGGAAAATACACGCCAGAGGGACAGAAGTTTTTTGCCCATCCCCAAGCCAGCCACCAATAGCACGAGGCCTGCTATCCCGATCTGCAGGAGCTCAAAACCTTCTGCGGTATGGATTTCACGCCACTAGAAAACGCACCCCGCCTACCCCCGCTTGGGGGCCAGACACCTGTGGGCTTTTCTTCGAATGATGAACCTGCCTCTGATCTGATTTGGCCAATTGGTCAAACCGACTGAATAATATCCGGTCAGGTCCCGTCGGTAATGTTGACTGCGACCGCACGAAGTTTTGGCAAATAAACCGTGCGGAGATAATCACGGGTGGTTCGGGTCGCGTTGACGCTGATGCTTATCGCACCCAGCAGATTATCATCACGGCCAAGCACCGGCACGGCGAGAGACCGCAACCCCTTCTCGAGCTCTTCATCAATGATGGCAAAGCCCTGGTCCCGGTCACTCTGGATACGGTCATAGAGGCCCTGCATGTTTATGATCGTACTTGAAGTATAAGAACTGTGTCGAACGGATTTGAGCCGTGCCCAGAGATCGGCACCCTTCAGGTACCCCAACTGTACCCGGCCCAAAGCCGTGTGAAAGGCAGGAAGATGGGTTCCTATCGTCTCATCAACCGATAAAAGACGGCGGCTCGGCACATGCGCGACATAGACGATTTCGGTCCCCTGGAGGACGGCTGCGGACGCGGATTCGCCAATCTCCTCACTCAGTACCTTCAGCAGCATTCCAGCTCGCTCAATCCAACTTTGGCTTGATAGGTAGCGGTAACCGAGGTCAAGCGCCTTCGGCGCCAGAGAAAAGGATCGACCGTTTTGTTCGACATATCCAAGTTGATGGAGGGTATGGAGAATACGCCGGGCTGTGGCCCGGGAGACCCCAATGGCGGCAGCGGCGGCAGTGACAGTCAGTACCGGCGTTTTTTCATCAAACACCGTGATCACGCTGAGCCCTTTGGCGAGTGTGCCCAAAAATTCTTTATCCGGAAGCGACGATGCCATAAGTTCGATAATCGAACATTTTGAGTAATATTTCAAGACACGGATGTCGGGCAATTGCACCGACATTTGATAAACCTATATTAAGTCCGTACGTAAGCAATCTCATAACTCACATGACACCCTCGTAATTTGTGAATGAAAAACTGTAACAGTTCGAAATCCAGCAGCGGTATCCGGGTCATATCGCGGGCCGCTNGTATCCTNNAGNTTCTCAAGACACGGGAAGATGGATTTAGCCTCGGGGAAATCGCCAGAGAGACCGCCCTNCCTCGGGCAACCGTTCAGCGGATCATTGGCGCGATGGAAGCCGAGCGGCTCGTGCTCAGTGGTCCTGGCCCAGGAACCATCCGGCTTGGCCCCGCTTTTCTGGGCGTAACGGCAACCGCCCTCCTAGACATTCAGTCCATTGTTCGACCCTATCTATTGAGCCTGTCGGAACGACTTTCAGAAACCGTGGATCTATCAGTTCTGGTTGGCACAACCATCGTCTTCATTGACCAAGTGGCGGCACGCCAGCAACGGCTACACGCCATCTCCTCAGTGGGTGCAGAATTTCCTGCCCATGCGTGCGCGCCAGGAAAAATTCTTCTCGCTTCCTGCCCGGATGAGGACATTACTACCCTCTACGCTGGTGGTATGGACATAATGACAGCGCATACGGTCGAGAACTTTGAAGAACTTTGCGAAGAAATTGACCTCGTACGAGAAGCCGGATACGCAGCGGACAAGGAAGAACATTCTCGCGGCATTTGCGCCGTTAGCGCTCTCATCCAAATCGACATGCGCCGAGCCGCGGCGGTTTCCATCCCAGTGCCTGCCCAGCGGTTTTATGACGATGAGACGAGGTATATCTCTGCCCTCCTGGATTGCTGCAGTGANATTAATGAAGCCTATAGCGCCGGTGCGCCCCCCAGCCAATCACCCGTTGCTTGACCTTTTAGGGACAATGGCGACACTCCCGATCTGAACCCAAAGGGAGGTATCAGATGTCGCGCATCGACGTTTTGGAATACGAAGAAATGACACCGGCGCAACAAGCGCTCCACGATGAAATTTTATCCGGCCCCAGGAGCCGGATTGGCGGTCCCATGAACGGCTGGTTCAGAAGTCCCGAACTTGGCTCTCTCTATCAAAAAGTTGGGGCCTTTTGTCGTTACCACACAACGTTGGAACCGAAACTGTCGGAACTCGCGATCATCATCGTCGCCCGNCATTGGGACCAGGCTGTTGAATGGCGAGCTCACCAGCCGCTGGCCCTCGAAGCGGGCCTTGACCCCGCGATCGTGGCAGCCATTGAAAACGGCGAGGCGCCCTTGTTCACTGATGATCGGGAAGACGCCGTATTCAGCGTAGTTAATGAGGCGCTTGAGACCAAAAAACTCAGCCAGGCGACATATGATAAGGCGCTCGCTATATTGGGCGAGCAAACCCTATTCGAATTGACCGGAATNGCCGGTTATTACTTGAGCATTGCGTTACAGATGAACTGCTTTGCGGTCGGTATTCCCGAGGGCGCCGAGCCGCGCTTGAAAGGCACCTAAAGTGAGTGAGCAACTTTATCGCGACNTCTATTACGAAGATATNCAGGTGGGCGACGAGGAGTCCCAAGGCGACTATCAGACCACAAAANAAGAGCTGATTGCCTTTGCCAAACAATGGGATCCGATGATCTTCCACACCGACGAGGACGTCGCCAAAACAACTCCCCACGGCGGGCTCATTGCACCCGGCACTTACCTTCTAGCGATCCGCATCAAGTTGCTACATCGAGGCGGCGTGAACAGGAAAATTCTCGCGTCTGCTGGCTTCGAAAATGTCCGGTTTCTGAAACCCTCTTATGCCGGAGAGAAGCTTACCCTCAAAATCAAACTCTTGGAGAAACGGTTATCCAGGTCAAAGCCTGACTATGGCCTAGCCAAATATCACATGGAACTGGTGAACGAATTGGGAGACGCCGTCCTGTCCATGATCGACACTGTCATGATCGAAAGGGATCCGTTACGCAGAGACGATGGTTAAAAAAACCGGTTGCCGAGGTTGCAAACCAGCCGTTAACATTCGCTCAATTCGACAAAATTGTTTGAAGGGAAACACGAGGATGTCAGGACCTGACGTTGATTGGCCAGGAATGGTCGAAATGTGTGAGAGTAAAGGGCTTCTTGCAAAGCAGCTATATGTTGTGTTTACGACCCCGACGAACGGCCTGGGGCCCGTCATGGAAAACTTGGACGACCATCTGGCCTATCAGCAGCAAATTCAAGATGCGGGGATCATGTTCGGTGCCGGCCCGTTTCCCGATGATGAGGCGGCCAATTGGGAGGGGGAAGGCATGGTGATCATACGCGCAGACTCGCTCGAGCTAGCAAAAGAGGTCGCCGCCAATGATCCAATGCACAAAAGTGGCGCCCGTTCATTTCNCGTCCGTCCCTGGCTGATGAACGAGGGTAAACTCACCATAGAACTCAACTACTCCGACAAAAGCATGAAGGTGATTTAAGTCGTTAAGCCTGAGTCTGCGCGGCGGCAGGAAAGCAAATAGTCCTGCTCCAGTTAACCCCCAGAATCAAAAACAACAGATCCTGACGTCTTTCGGTCCTGCAAATCGATATGCGCCTGCCTGGATTCCGAGAGGAGGTAGGGGCGGTTAACCTCAATTTTTATTGATCCATTCCTCACTAAGCACACGAGCTCGCCGCCCATCATAGACCACGTCGACGCCGCGCCCGTCGGTGATCTTACGCACCCTCTCGGGAAAACTCTCAGTTTGATAATTGATGACGTGATCGCAGCCATACCGCTGTGCGAGCGCTGCCTTCTCTTCAGTGGATACCGTGCCAATCACGGTCGCGCCCAGCAGTTTGGCCCATTGTATCATGATGAGGCCGACGCCACCGGCCGCAGCCTGTATGAGAATTGTATCGNTAGGACNCACAACATAGGAGTCGCGCAACAAGTAACGCGCAGTGANCCCTTTTACCATCATAGCCGAGGCCGTTTTAAAGGCGATACCCTCTTGCAGTTTGAGGACATGTGCCGCCAGCATCAGACGTGCCTGGCAATAAGAGCCCATTGGGCCACTGCAATAAACCACGCGGTCGCCAACGGAAAATTTTCCGGCCCCCGCGCCAACCGCTTCGATTACGCCTGACCCGTCACTGCCGATAATCGCCGGAAATGTTACGTCTGGAATCTGATAGGCTCCCGAACGATGATAGGTATCTCGGAAGTTGAGCCCGATGGCCTCGTGCTTAATGCGGACTTGACCCGGCCCAGGATCGCCGATATCGATGTCGATCCAGTCAAAGACATCGGGGCCACCATATTCACAAATGGCCATGGCTTTTATTATCTGCTTTCCCACTGCTGGTGNGTGCTGACCTCAAGCGATCTATCNGNCTCAACTCAAGTCAGCAGGAGAGACCTCNCCAGATGTTATATGTTTCCAATTGATTAACAAAAACACGGGTGCTACGAGAAATCGTATATTCGTCCTAAAGTCGTTTTATACCTAGCGGCGGCCCGGATGACAGAAGGGCTTGCACCATCAAAAGGAGAGAGCACGCATGATCAAGGTTACTGATGTTGCATATGCTAGGTTTACCGCTCCTGATCTCGACNGGATGGAGGGATTTCTCAACGATTTCGGCCTGGTCCGCTCCGCTAGAACGGCANCCGCGCTATATATGCGCGCTACCGCCCGAGACCATCACGTCCACGTCACTGAACTGGGAGACCCAGGTTTCACGGGGTTTGCCTTCAACGTCACCTCGGAAGAGGATCTTTATGTTCTCTCTCAAGCAAAAGGCGCATCAGACGTGCATAACATGGACGCACCGGGGGGCGGAAAACGTGTAAGCATTTCCGACCCGGATGGGTTTGTCATTGAAGTCGTTTATGGCATGGAAGAACTCCCTCCCCTTCCCGTCAAAAACCTTTTTCCAGCCAACCAAGGCACAAGACGTCAGAGACGGGGAGAGTTCGTCAGGCTTGAGGCCGGCCCGGCACAATGCAAAAGGCTTGGGCATGTCGTTCTGACGGTAACGGATTTCCAAAAAACGGATGCGTTCTACAAATCCCACTTTGGATTGCTCAGTTCAGACGAATGTCACAACGGCGACGGAGAGACTGTTCTCAGTTTTAACCGGTGCGACAGAGGAGACAACTGGGTTGATCATCATACCCTTTTGACCGTACCCGGCGAAAAAGCGGCCCTCGGCCATATCGCATTTGAAGTCGAGGACCTAAATCACCTGCAACTTGGCCATGAGCACCTTAAGACAAAAGGCTACAGACATTCCTGGGGAATCGGACGTCATATCCTGGGCTCCCAGNTCTTTGATTATTGGTTCGATCCATATGATTTTAGGGTCGAACACTGGACAGACGGAGATCTGTTGAACGCAGCCACACCAACAGGCAAGTTTCCGGCATCCGAGGCGCTCAATGTTCAGTGGGGGACGGACGCCGGTTCCAGAGTTTCTTAGGGGGTTAAGAACCCTGATAAGGGCAAAGTCAGCATTCCAGCGCCTCAGCACTGATTATCCTCGCCGGACGAGGGACATGCCCCTACGTTATCCCTTCTCAATCACATAAGTAAATGAGGCGTCCTCCACGTCAGATGCCAGCAGGGTGTGGCCAGCATTGCCGCAATAATCGGCAAAATCCTGAACCGAACTGGGGTCCGTCGAGACGACCCGAAGCTGCTCCCCCGTCTCCATACCCCGCAGCGCTTTCTTCGCTTTCAGCACGGGTAAGGGGCATTTCAATCCCGATGTATTAAGCTCTAGCATGCCCCCTAAATCCGTTTATTTGGATCCGGCAGGTCAAGGCCGATGCCTTCCAGGTGCTGGAACAGATCTTCGATCTTGGCAACATCCGCCTCCGGAAGCGCAGGCTTTGCAATGGAGGTCAAATTACTTTCCAAATGCTCAAGGCTGCTCGTACCAAACAACACAACATCCGCGCCGTCAGTGTGGCGGGCGTAGCGGTAGCATGCGTCAATCACGCTGTCTGCGCCATCTGAATGGAGGAGGAAATCCAATGGATTGGATGTGCCCATAAGCGTTTCAGGTAACTGGCCCGCGGCGGCCAAGTCCTCGACATCCCTCTTCAACCGGCCTGGTTCGCTGAAGAGCGTTCGGACGGCAAACATGATCAAGGTCCCGATACCCCGGTCCTGAGTGCGTGGAAAAAGAGCCCGCTTGGCGGTTTGGTGCATGAGGTGAAATGCCACCATGAAGATGTCAAAGCATCCCTCATCAGCCGCGCGCATCAGAACCTCGTGACCCGGGTCCACCGTCGCGAGTTCCGTGATTCCCAAGTGACGGAATTTACCTTTACGCTGTTCCTTTAATAACACCGGAACGACATCCTCCATCACGTAGCTATAATATTTTGGATGTACACCGTGCAGNTGGAAAATATCGACATACTCAAGACCCAGTCGCTGAAGCGACTCGTTCAGCCCGGCAATGATTGTCTCAATGGAATGGATCTTGCCATCCCAGGCGGGATGATACTTTGTGCCAATGACAACGTCGTCGCGGGGAACGCCTTTAATACCCTCGCCGACGGCTTCTTCGGTGCCGTAAGAATGAGCGGTATCAATGAAATTAACGCCAAGTTCCAGAGCGCGTCGGATCAGGCGCACAGCATGTGCCTTGTCCTTTCCTCTCCACAAACCTAATTTCGAGTTACCGCCACAGCCCAACCCAGCAACGCTGACATTCAAATTGGTANTACCAAGTTTCACATATTCCATCTGTCAATTCTTGCGAGAAATGTTTATTTCGTTAACCTAAAAGTGCGTGTCGTCCCTCGATAGCCATAAGAGATACATCTAGAATTTTAATCGAACAAGGCCCAAGCGGGGCAAGATAAAGTGGGGAAAAATGCTCGAGCTTTATTATTTTCATGGTGCTACCTGTGGCCTCAAAGCCCGCCTGGCCTTAGCCGAGAAAGGTGTTGATTATACCCATAAGGTGGTCGATCGGCCCTACCTACGCACCCGCGAATACAAGGAATTAAATCCGAACGGCGTCGTGCCGACACTCTTGCACAGAGGCACTGTATTGATCGAATCTTCGATCATCATGGATTATGTGGACGAAGCGTTTGACGGGCCTGAGCTCAAGCCTGATCTGCCGCTTAATCGGGCGAGGATGGCCATGTGGCTCAAAAACGCAGATGACGTGTATTTGCCGTCCCTCGGAACAGTGACGTATACGGTCTCTATGCGGCATAAAATTCTGGAAAAATCCGAAGTCGAAAGAAAGAAATATCTCGACGGGATCCCAGCTATGGCGGCCCGGGAACGAAGACGTCTGGCTCTGGAAATGGGGTTTGAATCCCCCAATTTCGCACCAGCCTTACTTGAGCTGGACCGCATGCTGGACGATATGGAAACGGCGTTGGGTAGGCATGAGTGGCTGGCCGACGCGACCTATTCATTGGCGGATGCCGCACTTAGCCCCTTCGTGGAGCGACTGGACGAGCTGAGTTTTGCCGCCATGTGGGAAGACTCACGGCCCGCAGTTACCGATTGGTGGGACAGGGTGAAGACCCGTGAGTCCTACGATCAGGTTTTGGGAGCGACACCAAATCCGGAACGACCTCAACATACAGAAAAAGGCAGTAAGGCCTGGGCACGGATCAATGAGATATTGACGCGCCACTGATCATCACGACTATACACGCTGACATTGAACAGGAACGGTTATGAAACTGGCTACTTTCCGGCATTCTGACAAGANGGATAGACTTGGGATAGTCCTNAACAACGACCGCCAAATTCTCGACATTCAGGCCGCGCATGAGCTTGAAACCGGGACACCTAATCCATCTCTTTTCTCTCTCCAAACCTTCATTGAAGACGGTGACAGCGCCCTGGAACTCGGACGCAAGATGGCCGCGAAGGCGCCCGTCGCCTGTATGACCCCCCTTGCCGAGGTGACCCTCCGCACACCTCTTCCTGAGCCGCCACAGATCCGCGATTGCTTGTGTTTTGAGGAGCATCTCATCAACGCATATAACGTGCTCCGCAAAGTCAGAGCGAACACCGAGCCAGATCCCGCCGCCGCTCTCAAGGAGTTTGAAGCCAAAGGCCTCTTCCGTATTCCCGAAGTCTGGTATCAACAGCCAATTTATTACAAGGCCAATCGCTTTTCTGTGATCGGCACCGGCCAGGATATCGAATGGCCGCCATATGCGGAGATGATGGATTACGAGATGGAATTTGGCATCTTTATCGGCAAAGGGGGAAAGGATATCACCAAAGACCGAGCCCACGAGCATATCTTTGGCTATGCCATTTTCAACGACGTGAGTGCGCGGGACACACAAACGGTGGAGATGCCCGGCGGACTGGGTCCCTCCAAGAGCAAGGATTTTGATACGGGCAATGTCATCGGCCCCTGGGTAGTGACCGCCGATGAACTTGACCCGTATGCTCTCGACATGACCGTTCGCGTCAATGGGGAAGAGCGCTCACGCGGAAATTCGAGCTCCATTCACTGGACCTTTGAAGACCTTATTGCACACATCACTAAATCTGAAACCCTCCATCCCGGCGAGTTCATCGCCTCTGGTACTGTCGGCGGCGGCAGTGGCCTGGAGTGGCAGCGCTACCTGGAACCTGGTGACATCATTGAGCTAGAGGTCGACGGCATCGGCGTTCTCAGAAATAAAATTACGCGTAATTAAGCCAATAACACGTCTACCCAACAAGACTTCCAACGGAGNNAAATATGGTTGAAAAAATACGGCGGGCCGTCACNGGCCATGACCAGAACGGCAAGTCCATCTTTATNATTGATGGGGACGCGACAGCGGTCAAAGAAATGGAATCCATGCCAGGCCTTGCGCTGACGGACATCTGGGTGACCGGCGACGCACCTGCAAACAATGAGGGGCAGGCCGACACGGCTGACCGCCCCATCGTGTTAGAACCACCCAAAAACGGTACAATTTTTCGGATCGTCGAATTTCCGCCAGACTCAACCTGGCGAGATTCAGCGGACGCTCAGGAAGCTTTCAACTCAATCGGCGCAGGACATGCGAGCGACCAGTCGGTGGACGATCCCATGATGCACAAAACATCCACGGTTGATTACTTGATTGTCCTCAAGGGTGAAATTTGGGCAATCCTGGACGACAGTGAGATTTGCCTAAAACAGGGAGACGTCATGGTTCAGCGCGGCACCAACCATTCTTGGAGCGTTCGAACGGAAAAGCCCTGTCTGCTGNCCGCCATACTTGTAAACGCCGATCCAGTCTGACCGGTTGAGACATAATGAACCTCGCCGCTCTTCTGGAAAAATCTGCCCGCCGCTTTGGCGACCATCCTGCCCTTGCAGTGGGGCACGATCTTTTTTTGTCCTATCGTGATACCGCAGAACGCGTTGCGCGTCTGGCGGGCGGCTTGCTTAACATGGGCATCAGGCCTGGGGACCGCATCGCTATTGCTATGAAGAACTGCCCAGAATANAGCGATGTTCTCTTTGCCGCCTGGCATGCTGGCGCCACNGCCGTTCCCATGAATGCCAAATTACACAGCCGGGAATTCGCCTACATGCTTGACCATTCGGGCTCGCGGTTCTGCTTCGTAACGGAAGACCTGGAACCCGTGATCCGCGCCGCAGCGACGGAGGTACATTCCAATGTCGAAATCATCGTAACCAATAGTCGAGGCTATGATGCCTTTCTAGCCGCCAACGTGGTGCCGCTCGCGGAGTTAGCGCCAGACGCAATCGCCTGGATATTTTATACCAGCGGCACCACGGGCCGGCCCAAGGGCGCCATGCTCACGCATCGCAATTTATTAATGATGACGGTGGGATATTTTGGCGATGTTGATACCATAGACGAGACCGAGAGCCTTCTCCACGCCGCCCCAATGTCCCACGGCTCAGGCCTCTATATTTTGCCCTATGTGGCCAAGGGCGCCTGCCAAATCATTCCGAAAAGCGGCGGTTTTGACCCCGGGGAGGTCATTGAACTCTTGGCCACACATAAGAAGGTAGGGTGTTTTTTCGCCCCAACCATGGTGANCCGGCTCATTAATCANCCGGGCATCTCTGGTGCAGACATCNGCAATTTAAAAACCATCGTTTATGGGGGCGGACCCATGTATGCAGCGGACTGTCAGAAGGCGCTGGACGTTCTCGGCCCGAAACTTGTCCAAATCTACGGCCAGGGCGAGGCTCCCATGACCATCACCGGACTTTCCCGCACGGCCCATATGGACACAGAACATCCCCGCTATTTAGACCGGTTGGCGTCGGTCGGCACAACTCGGACTGACCTTGAGGTCAGGGTGGTCGACAGCGACGATCNCCCTCTTCCCATCGGCGAAATCGGNGAAATCTGTGTACGCGGCGACGTTGTCATGCGAGGCTATTGGGAAAACCCCCAGGCCTCCGCCGAGACCCTCAAAGGTGGCTGGCTCCATACTGGCGACCTGGGGGCATTCGACGAGGATGGATTTCTCACCCTCAAGGACCGGTCAAAAGATGTCATCATTTCCGGCGGCACCAACATTTACCCCCGCGAGGTGGAAGAGGTTCTCCTGCGCCACGAAAACGTGGCAGAGGTCTCTGTTATTGGACGACCCAATGCGGATTGGGGGGAAGAAGTCGTCGCTTTTGTCGTGGCCGCAGGTGACACAGCGCCAGGTGAAGCCATATTGGATCAGTTATGCCTCGATCATATTGCACGCTTCAAACGCCCCAAGGCATATGTATTTGTCGAAGAGTTACCAAAAAACAACTATGGCAAAATCCTGAAAACCGCGTTGCGGGAGATGGTGTAGCGGACATCCTGGGCCGATAAAAAAAGCGTCCGCCCCAGTTTTTGTTAATGAGTCTCCGCTAAAGTTTTGATCATCCAAAGTCCAATAGGCACTTATCCAGGAGCCTTNCATAATACGNAATANTCGGTGGATCACCNGTAAGAAGNTATCGAATGTCAGAGACATCCNNGCCTCTCTAAAACCCGCCACTTTANGGACTGGCGAGGCCATGCATTCTCATACGCATTTTAGACTGGAATGGGACCAGACAGCCTGTTCCCCCTAGCAGGTGTTCCATACAACTGCTTCAAAATGCAGCGGCCGACTCTGGTATTTCCCCGTCTCCCTCCTAAACCGGACCGGCCGCACCCCTCTTTTCCATTCCGATTTCGCTCCGCACAGAGGCTCTCTTAGCCGAGGGTCGTATGCGAACGGTTCTAGCCCTCATTAATCCCGGCATAGCGCCGTAACCTGATATCAGCCTGTTCTTTGTGGCCGGCAAACCCTTCAAGGGCACAAAGCCGGGAGCAGTACTTACCAATCTCGACAGACGCTTCCTCGGTAATTTTCTGGTAGGTGTGGGTCTTGATGAATTTTCCAACCCACAGCCCGCCAGTGTACCGTCCGGCCGTTTTGGTCGGCAGCGTATGATTGGTGCCGATGACCTTATCTCCATAAGACACGTTGGTCTCNGCTCCCAGGAACAATGCCCCGTAATTGGTCATATTCTCTAGGAAATAATCCGGGTTTTTAGTCATAACTTGAACATGCTCAGACGCGATGATATCCGCCACCTCGAGCATTTCCTGCTCACTATCGCAGACGATCACTTGGCCATAAGTCTGCCAGGCCTCACGTGCGATTTCCGCCGTCGGCAAGATGGTCAGCTGGCGCTCTACCTCCGCCATAGTATCTCGGGCCAATTCTTCTGAGTTCGTGAGCAAAACCGCCGGGCTGGTCGGACCATGTTCCGCCTGGCCCAGGAGGTCCGCCGCGCATAGCTCTCCGTCAACGGTGTCGTCGGCAATGACGAGCGTTTCCGTTGGCCCTGCAAGTAAATCAATTCCCACCCGGCCAAAAAGCTGACGCTTGGCCTCCGCGACATANGCATTGCCGGGACCGACCAACATGTCCACGGGGGCGATTTCACCTGTACCAAGCGCCATGCCGCCCATAGCTTGAACACCGCCCAGGCAGTAAATTTCATCTGCCCCAGCCATATCCTGGGCAACAATAATCGCCGCACTCGGCTTACCTTCATACGGCGGCGCACAGGCAACAATGCGTTTCNCCCCAGCCACTTTCGCGGTGACCACACTCATATGCGCAGAGGCCACCATCGGGTATTTACCACCCGGTACGTAACAACCGACGGAATTCACGGGGATATTTTTATGACCAAGGATCACGCCAGGGAACGTTTCCTCCTCCACATCCCTAAGAGCGGCTTTTTGGATCTTAGCGAATTTACGGATTTGGGCCTGAGCGAACTTAATATCATCGATGTTTTGCTCGGTTAAGTGGCTGTAGCACGCNTCAATCTCCTCCCGGCTGAGACGAAATTTTTCGGGCACCCAGCCATCAAACTTGCCGGAATATTTCTTCAAGGCTGCGTCGCCCCGCGCCTTGATATCATCCAGGATGGTCTCAACAGTCGAACGAACCTTGGCATCCGCCGAATCCTTTTCCTCCTGGGACAATCCCTCTTTCAACCAGCGCGCCATGATTCATCTCCAAAAAAAGTGGGGGTGTATACGAAGTATCTAGTCTTATTGAGCGCTCATGGCAATTTGGGGCTCTTAAAAATGCANTCTCAAACCACTCAACGCCTGTCAAAAGGTCAGATCAACACCCTGACCTGTCGCACGTGCAGCGTCCAGAACCATCCCGGCAGCAACAGCGTCCTGCACACCTACACCCACCGATTTGTAGAGTGTCACTTCCCCATCACGCTGCCGGGCNGGAGCGGTCCCGCTGATGACTTCACCGATCTCACCCACGATGTCATCGGCAGTCATAANTCCATCCCGGATCGGCCATAAAAGATCGTTGGTGCCGGCCAAGCCCGATCCCAGCGCCGAGCCTCGAGACTCAACATAGACCGAACTGCTCGCGACAAGCGCCGCTGCCAATTCCCGACCGACCGGATTCAGTCCGACTGAATTAATATGAACGCCCGGAGACAGCCATTCAGGGTAAAGAATGGGCTCCGACGCATGAGTACAGACGTTTACAATGTCCGCTCCCGACACAGCGGCCTCAACCGATGATGCAACATCAATGGCAGCATCCCGGCCGGCAAATTGTTCTGCCAGGGCTTTCGCCTTACCAGGTGAGCGCCCAAATATCCGGATCTCACGAATGGGCCGGACCGCACTGACGAGGCGGAGATGCGTTTCCGCTTGAACGCCGGTTCCAACCATCGCCATCACGGTCGAATTTTCTCTGGCCAGCAATTTGGTGGCGAGCGCCGAGCCCGCAGCCGTCCGCTCCGCTGTGATCGCTCCGCCGTCCATGAATGCCACCGGAAGACCGGTTGCAGCCTCGAACACCTGAATGGAGGCATTGTGGGTATGGAGCCCTCGAGCGGCATTCCCCGGATATACGCTCACCAGCTTGCAGACAAGCAATCCCATGGCCGGCAAATAAACTGGCATCGAGGCCAACAGGCCTTGATAGTCTTTAACCTGAACACCGATGCGAGGCGGTAAGGAAACCGCCCCCTGGGACAACGCCACCATGGCCGGCGCCAGGGCATCGATGAGGGCCTCTGGGTCCAAAAGATCGGTAACTGCCGCCTGATCCAATACCAGCATTCTCGCCCCCTTTATTTACAGTGCTTCCTACCGATGTTAGGCAATGGCCAAGCATACTGAAAGCACGGAGTGGGAGAGACTTATGTCTGACCAGGTAAATGTTCANCGGGTCGCAGCAGCGCCCGATTTTTCCGGCCGTACCGCACTCGTAACCGGCGCAGGTAAGGGACTGGGACGCGCCTCGGCCCTTGCCCTGGCAGAGGCAGGCGCCANGGTGATCGGCGTGTCCCGGACGGAAAAAGATTTACAGGAATTGCGGTCACATTACCCGGACCAGATCGACTATTGGGAAGAAGATGTTTTGGGTGAAAAACTCTACCAGCGTATCGAAGCCATGGAGAGGCTTGATATTTTTGTTGCCTGCGCGGGGGCGAACCAGCCCAAACCAATCACCGAGCTGACACCCGAGGACATCACGTGGCTGCTGGACTTGAATGTCGAGGCGGTGTTCCGCGGGGCTCAGAGTGCCACGCGGGTCATGGAAAAAAATGGTGCAGGCGCTATGGTTTTCATGTCCTCACAGATGGGTCACATCGGGGCGCCAAACCGCACGCTCTATTGCACGACCAAACACGCCGTTGAGGGCCTCACAAAGGCCCTTGCGGTCGAACTCGCCCCGAAGGGCATCCGCGTGAACAGTGTCGCNCCCACGTTTATCGATACGGACTTCACCCGGCCCATGTTTGAAAACAAGGAATTCAAGGAAACCGTTCTCAACAACATCGCCATGGGACAATTGGGGACACTAGAAGACGTCGCCGCGGCAGTTATTTTTTTAGCATCAGACAACGCTACCATGATCACTGGTGACAGTCTGAAAGTGGACGGCGGCTGGACGGCGTGGTGATGGCGCCCCTTACACCCTGCCCTGGCCTCCACCTTCGTAATAATCTTGACCCGGCAGGTGTCCTCGCGTTTGTTAAGATTTACTGGAGAGAGGTATTTTTTAGATGGCCATTCTGATTATGAATATCATGACGGGTGAACCGGATGAATGGCGGACGGCCATCCAATCCCAGCTCCCAGACCTGGATGTCCGGTTTATGCCCGAAGCGGGGGATACATCGGAAATTCGCTATCTTGCTTTTGGAAAACCTGATTTTGACGCCCTCCCGGAACTNCCGAATCTCCNGCTCATGCTGACACGTCAAGCCGGCGTNGATGGCTTCATCAACCATCCGAAACGTCCCCAAACACCGCTAACCAAGTTAGAACCCGAAGGTGGCGATCCCATGATGACGGAATATGTAGTCATGCACGTGCTTCGGCTCCACCGGAACATGATTGATTATCAAAACCAGCAGGCTCAGAAAATATGGAACCCACTGCCGCAGCACCGCCCGGAAGACCGCCGCATTGGCTTCCTTGGCCTTGGCGCTCTGGCTAAAAAACCGGCTGATATTCTTGTTCAGCTTGGATTTGACGTGGCGTCCTGGACCCGATCCCCGCGAAACGCCCCCAGCATAACATGTTATCACGGCGTCGATCAGTTGGAATCTTTTCTTAACCGCACGGACATCGCGGTCTGCCTACTCCCGCTCACCCCCGATACTAAGGGCATCTTCAGATCGGATACCCTGGCCATGATGCCCGCAGGCGCCATGCTCATTAACATAGGACGGGGCGAACATGTGGTTGATGACGACCTGATCGCCGCATTAGATTCCGGCCATCTCTCGGCGGCATCGCTTGACGCAACGAGCCCGGAACCACTGCCGGAGGACAGTCCACTCTGNGGGCACCCCCGGGTTACGGTGCTTCCCCATGTGGCGCGACGGCCAAATGTTGCNCAACTGGCGCCACAGATCATTGCCAACATTAAAAGGTTTGAAGCCGGACAGTCTCTCCTGCAAGAAATCGATTTTACGTCGGGATACTAATTAACAACCTCCTGTATGTTCTTTCCTTCAGGCCAGTGTATCCTGCACCCCATATTGGCGAGCTCTAACGGCCATTAATGACGCCAGCCGGTCAGGTGAAGAAATTTCGGAGACAGATAATATAGACGGTGATTACCGTGATGGTAACCAGGACCATCGGCGGGGACCAACGCCATCCGATGACGTGTCCCGGCACCCCCGCGACACGGCTCATGAAAAGCGTTGTGCCAGAAAAGGGTGACACCATCGTACTGACGCCCCATGCCCCCAAGAGCGCGAGGGCCATAATCCAATCATCCAAGCCTAGCGATGACGGCGGAAAAACGGCGCTGACGGATATCACAACGATAACCGGGTGCAAGCCGGCGGCACTCGACACCAGAAAGATCACCATAAGCAAGATGATTTTGATATCTGGCCACGGAACGAGGGCATTTAGGGCCGCGCTCATATCGCCGGACGGCAGCACGGCGGCTATGCCGGCCCCGAACATATTAGCGGCAACGAACAACAATACTTCATTACGATAACCAGACAAACTGCCCACGGCGTCAAAAGATAGCTGCCTGTATCTCTCCAGCCGTGACTCCCGGGCGGTTCGGAGCGAGCCAAACCATATAAGCGCATAGACGGGACCCATGATTGAGAGCGTCACGGGTATGTTCGTGCCCGTGAACTCCACCATTACCATCGCAAGACCCACCAGTGAACACAGAATAAATACCGCTGCAACCAGATGGCGCCTGGACACCGCCGAGGGTCGATCGGGAACGCGACCAGCACGGCTGGCGCGCAACAATATTCGGTCATACGCCCATCCGGTCATAAGTGCGCACACGGCCATGACTGCTCCGGCCGGCGCCAGTTCCAGCCAAGTCACTCCTGGAATGGATATCAGCACAACAATCATGCCGATATAGAAAGGCGACCAGCATGAAGCTGTAGTAAAACCCTGCATGAGGGCAACCGACAGACGGCGTTTCTCGCTGGACTGCTTTTGGCGCTCAACAATGGTGGTGAGGAGTGACAAGCCGGCAAGATTCAAGACAGATCCGAGGATATGTACCCCAGAGGTCAGAAACAAATAGCGGCGCCCGGGCGGGCGGGAAACGATGTTACTGCGCACGGCGTTGAGTGACGGGCTTTTCTTTACCGGAAATTGAAGCCAAGCAATGGCAAAGAACAGAATAAGGAAAATCCGGGCGCGGCTGATTCCTTCAAGGATAATCGCATCCCACTTGCCAGTAAGGCCAGCCGCAATCACGGCAAGAACAATGAGAACCGTCGCCGATATCTTTTGCGGTGCGGGGACACGGCGAAATTCGAGCACCATAAACACTACAATCAGACCCACACCGATCTGGACAAGGAATTCACTGTGCAGGAAAGCATCCACAACTGTGATCCCACACAACCCGAAATAGATCCAGGCGGAGGGACTGATGGAATGAGCCGATGAGGCGTGGGTCACGCAGCAATGATCCAGTTTGGTTTAAACTTGCAACAGGAGGTGTCTTGAATTTTGACATGAGACGATGGAGAGTATTTGTAACAGCCGGTCTCAGGAGATCAAACCGAACAAACGATGTGAGCCGTGCTGCACAGGAGAGATATATCGTGGTAGACCGTAGAACGGAGTTCGATCGTTTGGTGGCGGCCAACAGAATCCTCGCTCATGAAGATGTGGTAGACGCTTTCGGCCACGTCAGCCTGCGCCACCCGGACAATCCTCATCGCTATGTAATGTCGCGCTCACGTGCGCCCGAGCTCGTCGAATTTGATGATTTAATGGAGTTCGATTTGGACGGTGCCGTCATCGATGATCAAGGACAAACACCCTATGGGGAGCGCTTTATCCACGGCGCGATTTTTGAGCAACGCGAGGAAATCATGGCCGTCGTACACAACCATGCCTATGATGTCCTCCCTTTTGGCCTGACCGGCACACCGCTTGTCCCCGTAATTCATACGGCGGCGACCATTGGAGAGGAAATCCCTGTCTGGGATATACGCGATAAGTTTGGTTATGCCACGGATATGCTAGTCCGCAACATGGATCAGGGCCGCGACCTGTCCCAAACACTTGGCGAAAACTCGTGCGCACTCATGCGTGGCCACGGAGCCGTCATCGCCTGCAAAAGCCTCAAAGAGGCAGTGGTGACTTCCATTTACCTGAAAATCAACGCCCAGATTCTTACGACGGCCATGGCAATGGGAACTCCTATCCCACTGTCATCGGGTGAGATCGAGAGCATGAGTGCTACACAGCTATCTCCACTTGCAATGGACCGTATGTGGGAAGCGTTTTGCCGCAGAGCTGGCCTGGAAGTTACTTAACAATCCATCCATGCAATTTAGTATAAAAATATCATCCATATTCTATCACGAATTTACCCACCCCTCGCGATGTCTCTAAATAGTATTCCATGACCAAGTGGTCATCTCTCTTCTAAATATCACTATAGTATGTAACATACTAAATAGTACGTACTTCCCATAAAATAACATATGATGTTATATGGCGATACCAGTACATAAGTATGATTATGAATACGGGAGATACAAAAGAATGAGATATCGTTTCTTACTTATTCCTCCGTTTCGGCTGCCATCAGAAACGAAGTGGGGCTATCAAACCCTGCATCTCGAAGCGGACAAGGTAAAAGAAGAGAGGCTGATGAATGCTGAAATGGTTTTACCATATCTCGAAGATGTCGAATGGGACTTGCATCCCGGCGAGTTGGCGGGTTATGGCGATTGGCCTGTAGAGACCCGGGAAGAATTTACCTTTGCTGCTAACGCTCGTCTGCCAAATATTAGAGAAGCATGCGAGAGTGGCAATTATAATGGGATTGTCCTGCTTGGCGGGGGAGAGCCTGGCTTTCTCGAGGCGAGGGAAATCTGTCGAAAATTTGGAGTTGTATGTACGGCAAATGCCCACTCTCAAATGTACTTGGCCACAATGCTCGGAAACAAATTTTCCGTTGTGGATATTTCAGGTGTTCATAATGTTTATTATCGTGATCTAATTTACCAGCATCAGCTGCAAAATCGATGTGCTTCAATAAGAAATATTGGGATGCGTCTTCCGCGCCCCGGTACGGAAGACGATCTACAATTACGAGAAGAGAGGCAAAAAGCCTTGTCGGGCAAGAAATCAATTGCAGTTGAAAATGCAATTACCCAGGCCGAGATTGCGATCAAAGAGGATGGAGCTGAGGTTATCACTCTTGGTTGCTCTGGGGTTTTTTGGTTGCGTCCTTTTATAGAGTGTGGCTTGCAGAAAAGAGGGTGGGAGGTGCCTGTATTGGAGGGGTATTCAGCCTCAATCACCCTAGCAAAGTTAATGGTCGATCTTGGTGTAAATGCGAGCGGCATAACCTACATGGGTGACCACCAGATTCAATTACCGGACAAAATACACGTTTAAAAACCAAAAAAGGAAAATCTGCTATGTCTAGTCAGAGCAAAACCACATACGACATCCCGGTCGTTGACCTCGCACCTTTTTTTAATGGTGCACCCGGCGCTGCGGAAAAGACTGCGGAGCGGCTTCGATGGATCCAGGAAGAAGTCGGCTTCTACTATATAACCAATCATGGCGTGCCATCCGCGCTCATCAAAGCGGCGCATGATCAAGTAAAAGCCTTTCACAGCCAACCCCTGAAAGACAAGCTTGCGATTAAAGTGGATGAGAGGTCGACGGGATATGTGCCCTTCAAATCAACGGTCTACGTGACCTCTGAAGTGGCGGAGAATACGCGCAAGGATCTTAACGAGAACATTCGGATTGTGCGTGAGCGGCCTGCCGATCACCCGGGCATCCGTGCCGACCGCCGGTTTACCGGACCCAATAAATGGCCCGCCTCTGAAAAGCTAGCAGATTTCAAACCAGTGATGCTCGAATACTTTCAGGCCATGGAAGATTTGGGGTACGCCATGCTACCTCTTTACGCTTTGGCTTTAGGATTACCATCGGACTACTTAAACGATCTGTTTACGGATCCTTGCTGGATCACGCGAAATGTCCATTATCCCCCCTCAACCGCCGAAGAAAACCAATTTGGCATCGCGCCGCACACAGACCACGGTTTCATTACACTACTTCCGATCAACGAAGTGCCGGCACTAGAGGTCCAGGCTATGGACCGATCATGGATTCCGGCTAGGTATATAGAAAATGCGATCATTGTGAATAGTGGGGATTTTATGGCCAAGTGGACCAATGGTCGCTTTAGAGCGACGCCCCACCGGGTCCTTCCACCCAGCAAGGATCGATACATATCGGCTCTTTTTTATAATCCAAACTGGGACGTCTCGTCTGCTCCTCTGCCGGGCTGTAGCCGCCCGGATCATCCGCGCCCACATCAAACAACGATCATGTTGGATCATCTCTGTGCGTATGTGGACAGCAATTATGCACAATCTGCTGGCGGCATGCAGGACGATCAAAGTTTTTCTTAACTGTTCTATCCCCGGCTGTGCGCGGCTTGGCAAGCCATGGCAATCCGTGGTTATCCAACTATAAACGTCGTCTTGCATCCTCTTCCGCCGCTGCATGGATGGATGTTGCGGGCGCGCCGGCTTCAATTGGTGCACATGCCCAAAGACACGTAATTGTGGGTATGTTCAACCCCTCGATCAGGTCAAATCCGAGGCTTTCCACTTCGTCGGATGTGGCAACGTTCAGTACAATTCCAAAGCTGCCCCCGTCCAAGTAACCATGCGGCGTCGAGGCCGGGACTTCCGCTTCAAGGACGACCGCGACTTTTTGCAAGATATCTTCCGCCGCCTCAAAACCGGCCTCGCGCCACAGGGCTTCCCAGCCGAGCAGTTTAACGAGCAGGAGAAAACTCGGCTCACCCGTGGCCCTTACATGTTCCGCAGCCCGCGTCAGATGGCGGTATAGCGCGCGCCGGTTTGCCAGCTCCGTTGTGACATGCTGGTCCAATGCCATATCGAGACGGTCCCGTTGCGTAGTGCGAACCTCCAATTCCCAGCGAAGGGAGTCCATTTCATCAAAGACTAGGGTCATAGCCTCATGAACCCTGGGTGTGAACTCGTCCTTAGGAACCCCCAGCACGATAGTCGCATCTTTAACTTGATCCGGGCTCCTAGGGTCCGGTTTAGGCCGGTGAGGCGGTAGTTGCCGATAGGTCGGTCCGCCATCAGGTCGACGCTGGTTGGTCTGACGACTGTATTCTTTTATTTGAGAGATATCTGCCATAATTTGGTCTCCCTTGGTCTTGTGTGGGAACAGTCTATCACTCATCCGGCCCAGGTCACATACAACGTCGAGATGGAGGGGTAGCATTTTTGCAGTGACCCGTTTTTCAGTTAATACCACCAGAGCCAAAACGCTCTTGCGCTCTATCCGCCGCTCCTTGATAACCATAAAAACGAGAACAATGTCAGGAAAAGGAATGCCATCAACCCGCAACACTGCCCCTGTTCTTCAATGCGCCGTCAGCTATGAAGAATGGCCGGCCTGGCGTGATCAAGAGGATCAAATGCGCCTCGCCCTCGGCGATACTATTGAGTTGTTTAGTAATTGCATCAACCTCAACCGCCCACTGGAACTCACAATTAATTGGGAGGGATTCAAATACCGTGACCTTGCGGATTGTTTCAACGGCGGGGAGAATATTCATGCCATCCATAATCTCTCTAAAGGTATTCAGGAATTGCGCGCCCGACCTGATGTGGAACTTGTTCCCGTTCTTATAAAAGGCCCTTACGCCCGTTTCCGGGCAGACCGAATGGATACTGTCAAAGGCCTGCCCCAGGACTTTCTAACACTGCAGTGGGATGGTGAGACAACACCGTTCACGGCAACGCTCAAAACTGGTATCGCCGCCTATATCGAGGAGAATTTTTACGGCGGAGAGACCTTCGTGAATGTCTCGGGCTCGGAAGGATACTCCCTTTCCGAGACCGCCTATATCATGTCCCAATCGAAGGGCCATGTGGGTGCAGACAGCGGGATGGCGCATCTCGCCTCGACAGTGGTTGGCCCCACAAATGTCCATGTCTGGGATCAGGAAATCTCCCGCCATGGCTACCACGGCAAACAGCAGGGCTGGGTCCATCGCGTAGTGACGGTGGAGCCGGAAGGCTAGTCTTTCCGACTCAAGGCTGAGGGACGGAAGGACCTAACAAAGTGCGCCCCAGAGCGGGATTGCCCAACTATATGCTTTTTTCCCGGCCTTCCCAGTATGCCTCCCGAATGACGTTTTTCTGAATTTTACCAAGAGCTGATTTTGGCAGGCTCTCGACAAACTTGATGAGTCGCGGACGTTTATGACGGGCAATATTGTCCGCACAGAACTGCTCCAACTCACCTTTGGTCAGCGTTGCATCCAATTCCAGCACAACATGGGCGGCTGGCAGTTCCCCCCAATGATCGTCAGGAACACCGAAAACAGCACACTCGTTCACCGACTGATGCTTGTAGAGAGCCTCCTCTACTTCAGTAGGATAGATATTCTCGCCACCGGAAATAATCATGTCCTTCGACCGGTCCACCAAATACAAATAACCATCTTCATCAAAATACCCGACATCACCGGTTTTCACCCAGCCGTCCTTCGTAAATGTTTCGGCGGTTTTTTCTGGCTCTTTGTAATAGTGGAGCATGACTTGAATGTCGCGGGCAGCAACCTCACCCCGTTGACCCGCGGGCAGCGGTGTGTTGTCCGCGCTTAATATAGCAACGTCCAGATTATCATAGGGATGACCAACGCTGGAGGATTTTTCCAAATTTTTTTCCGGCGGACGGTAGGTTAGGCTGCCCGCTTCCGACTGCCCGTATTGCTCCTGCCAAATCACGTCGGGCAACGCCGCCATCTGACGCTCCAGTTGAGCGAGGCTGGTCGGTGACGCTCCGTAATTCACATACCGCAGGGACGTTAATCTGGCGGCATGAAATTGGTCATGGCTGATTACACTGTTGATCTGCGTAGGCACCATAAACGCCGCCGTGATGCCACGCTGTTCCGCCAGGGTCATAAAGACGTCCGGGTCCCAAGCCGGCATTACGACAGCGGTCAGCCCCATCAATACGCCGGTCTGATACCAAATGAACAGCCCGGCGATGTGAAAAAGAGGCGAGGAACAGCAAATCGTATCATTGACATCAATTTCAAATTCCTGACTGGCTCTCACTGAACTGATGGCCCGGGCTTCATGACTGACAACAACACCCTTTGGAAATCCTGTTGTACCGCCGGTGTAGGTGATGCCAAACGGATCCGAGCATTTGATATCAACGACTGGTTTTTCTGCAGAGGCCCCGTTTAAAAATTCTTCCAGGGTCTCCACAGCCTGGTCAGTTCCAGCACCATTACCAAAAACAATAACACGCTTCAAAGCCGGCAACCGCGCCCTAATCGCCGACAAGCGACCGAGCAAGGCCGCCTCGACAAAAAGAGCTTCAATGTCTGTTTTATTGATTACGCTAACCAGTTCGTCCTCGGAAAACCGGGTCGACATATGCGCCAGAACACCGCCAGATTTCGCCGCACCAAAAAAAATGGCCGGATATTCAATCCGGTTGGCCGAGTAGATTGCCGTGTTATGGCCCTTTCCGAGATTTTCGCGGATCAGCGCATTGGCTACCCGATTGGCCAATGCGTCCAGTGCCGCATAAGATTGCTGCTCGCAACCGCAGATCAATGCGGTTTTATCCGGCAACTGTTCCGCCGTATTGGATAGAATTTCTCCGATTAGCATGAGACCTCCCTAAAATCCGTTGCTGGTGGGTGCTCGTTTTGTGAGCTCATACTAGACACATGTCTGTCATATCATTAGCTTTCCCCGCGTAGTCATTGCCCACCATAAGCCTGTCGGAGGTCATCTGTCGAATTGGCATTTTCCGTTGTCATCAAAGACCGGGAGGAAAACGTCCACGTTGAAATGGGCCGAACCATCCTTGAGGCCCTCCTCGCCGCCGGCATTGATTATCCCCATGGATGCCGGTCGGGAAACTGTGGCGCCTGTAAATCCATCCTCCACAATGGAGAGGTGGAAATGTCCCCATTCTCTGAATATGCACTCTCCCCTGAGGAACAGAACCGCGGCCTGGTCCTTGCCTGCCGCTCAGTCCCATGGTCGGATTGTCTGATCAGTCCCGTTGGTCAGGACGAAACCGTCGCACATGCGAGCCGCCGGCTTGCCTGTAATGTATTAGATATCTCCGAAGCCACGCACGACATCCGAATTATTCGTCTCGCAATTACCGCTGGCGGGCCCTTTGACTTCTCGCCTGGACAATATGCCGAAGTCATCTTTGGCGGACTGCCGCCTCGTGATTTTTCCATGGCGAACCAATCAGGAGCAGACACCGTGGAATTCCACATTCGTCTGGTGTCAGGAGGCGCCGTCTCAACTCATGTCCTGGACCATTTGGAAGCCGGTGACGAGGTTGACGTCACCGGTCCTCGGGGGACAGCCTATTACCGCCCCAGCCATACCGGTCCCATCATAGCCGCCGCCGGCGGATCTGGGCTTGCCCCCATCAAAGCCATCATTGATGCCGCGCTCGCTAACGGGACCCCGCGAGACATTCATCTTTATTTTGGGGTCCGGGGCGAGCAAGATTTGTATCTGGCAAATTATTTCGAGGCGCGCGCGGCGGAACATTCACATTTTCGTTTCGTCCCGGTGCTATCTGAGCCTTACGGCAAGACTCAGAGGCGGACCGGCTATCTCGCAGATGTACTGGGAGAAGACTTTAACGACTTAGACGGATACAAAGCCTACCTTGCCGGCCCTCCGGTAATGGTCGAGACATGCGTTGGCAAACTGGACTCCCTGGGCATCCGCCAGCAGAATATCCATGCCGACGCTTTTTACACGACAGCTGAAAAGATAGCACTTGGAGAGGATCAAGGAGGATGAGTGACAAACCTTTAGACGGGCGGGTGGCCATCATAACCGGCGGTGGGCGGGGCATCGGCAACGCAATTTGCCGAACCCTGATCAGTGCCGGCGCCGCTATCGTCGTCGCCGATACGGGCGGCACGACAGACGGCCAGGCGGAAGACCCGGACCTCGCCGATACCATTGCCGAAAGCCTCGGAGAGCGCGCTATTGGGTACGGTAAAAGCGTTGCCTCCCCAGAAGCCGCGCAGGAGATGGTGGCGCTTGCCCGTGAAACATTCGGCGGAATTGATATTTTGGTAAACTGTGCTGCAATTCTTCGCGATGCGCTGGTATTTAAGGGCCAACCCGAAGACTGGGATGAGGTGATCAGCACCAATCTCTCCGCTGCCTATTACCTGATCAATGCGGCCACTCCGCACATGCGTGAGCAGTTTAAAGCCAGCCGCGGGGATGGCGAAAGCTACGCCTGGGGCCGCATTCTCAATATCGGCTCGACCGCCGGCCTCTATGGTAATTTTGGCCAGGCCAATTACGGCAGCGCCAAGGCCGGCTTGATGGCGCTGATGCGTATTTCCGCGATGGAAATGGCAAGATCGCAGGTGACGGCAAACCTGATCGCGCCCTTTGCCCATTCCCGCGTCTCGGAAATGATCATTCCAGCCAACGAAGAGCAGGCCGAATATAAGGCACGGGCCTTGAAGGTTTCGCCCCATCATGTTGCAAATTTAGTGCTTTATCTTTGTTCTGAAAAAGCGGCCGACGTTACCGGCCAAATCTTTGGCGTGCGGGGGCGTGAGGTCTTTCTGTTCAGCCAACCCCGACCTTTGGCAACAATTTCTCGTACTGGCGCGGATTGGGATGTGGACAGTCTCGCGGGTGCCGTGGAAGAGCAAATGCGCGACCACTTCACCGACTTGGCTACGGACCTTGAATCGTTTAACACTGATCCCGTTGTTTAAAGGATAAGAATTAAGCCATGAATGACTTTCCCCAGGTCGAAACAGTCGAACATTGGAGAGAGCAGCCGGAGGAATACCAGGAAGCATGCCGTAAACTGGTTATCAGCCACGCAATTAACGAGTTATACGGGTCACGTGTCTACGATGAGCCAGCCATTGCCTGGGCCCCCAATCCCTATGCCAAGTGGATGGTCTGCCGTGTGGTGATGGAGGAATACGGCCACCACTATAGATTTTTTGAGCTCGGCCGAGATATGGGCATTCCTGAAGAGGCAATGCTGCCGGAAATGAGCGAAAAGGCGCCTCTGTCGATCATGGACCTAAAACTCACGACCTGGGAGGAATTTTGCACCATCAAGATGATTGGCGATCTTGGCGAAATTCTGCATGTGGAGGACCTGGTTCAGGGCTCATTTCATCCCCTGAGAAACCTCGCTCGCATGACCATGCCAGAGGAATATTTCCACAGCGAATTTGGAGAAAATTTTTGCAGGGACATTTGCCAAACAGCGGAAGGCAAAGATAAAATCCAGGCTGCGGTGAACCTAATTTATCCGCACATGCCGCATTTTTTCGGTAAACCCAAATCAAGAAACAATGAAATCTACCTCAAATGGGGGCTCAAAAAACGGACTAACGGAGAAATGCGGGAGGACTATATGGCAAGGGCCAAGATAACGGTAGAGAAACTGGGCCTAACGCTGCCAGACATCAACATGAATAACTACGACTAAGAGGAAAATACGATATGAAAATCTGCCGCTTCAATGATGACCAGTTGGGCATGGTGCAAGACAACAACACCGTTCTGGATGTCACTGGTGCGCTCGAAGCCTTGCCCCCGCTGACCTGGCCGGTGCCATTGGGCGATGCTCTAGTGACCCATCTAAGCCTCGTCACATCCGAAATGTTCCGTCTGGCCTCGGATGCACCAGCTGTCCCGATGGCGGATATCGTGTTGAAAAGCCCGGTGGCAAATCCCTCGAAAATCATGGGCGCGCCGATCAATTATCAAAAACATATCGAAGAATCCAAGGAAGATGACGGCATCGTCTCATCCCGCCCAATCAGCCATATATCGGACTGGGGCATGTTCCTGAAGGCAAACAGCTCTTTGGTGGGTGCAGGTGAGGGCGTGGCGCTCCGCTTCACAGATGCCCGAAACGACCACGAGATGGAGCTTGCGGTTATCATCGGCAAACAGGGTTCGCATATTCACGCGAGTGAAGCCAAAGATTACATCGCCGGCTATGCGATGGGATTGGACATGACCACCCGCGGTAAGGAACTCCAGAGTTTCCGTAAGTCAGCTGACACTTATTCCGTCCTCGGCCCCTGGATGGTGACGGCAGACGAAATTTCCAATCCGAATAANCTGGACTTAAAGATTTCCGTGAACGGCGATGTNCGCCAGGAGTCCAACACCGANCAGCTCNTTTATAATGTGGAAAAACTGATCGAATACTGCTCCGAGCGCTACACGCTCTACCCGGGTGACATTATTATGACAGGCACCCCAGACGGCGTCGGCCCGGTCGAACCCGGCGACGTGATGACCTGTGAACTCGAAGGCATTGGCATGATGGAAGTGGACGTCCGGGCGTGGGGATGATGATGCGCGACCGCAGCCCCNGATTGCATCACACCGGCAAGGCCGTTTTATAGGCCACCTGTTTGAGCGCGAAACTGGATTTGATGTTTGCGATGCCAGGCACTTTTGTCAGGTGATCCACGATAAACCGCTCATAGGCGTCCAGGTCGGCCACCACGATCCGCAATAAATAATCCGCATCCCCGGTCATCAAGTAGCATTCCATCACCTCCGGCCGGTCCGTGATGAAGGATTCAAAAACTCCGAGCGCCTGTTCGACCTGACGCTCGAGGGTCACGTTCACGAACACACTGACCGGCANGCCAAGGGCCTTTTGATCGACGAGCGTCACGTAGCGGCTGATGATGCCCTCGGACTCGAGGTTCTTTACACGGCGGGCGCACGGGGTGGGCGACAGCCCCACCTTTTCCGCGAGCTCCACATTAGGCGTACGCGCCTCATCCTGGAGATGCGCAAGAATACGCCGGTCAATGTCATCCAAGGTCATATTGGTGATATTCCCTTAAAAATAATATGATTGTGGTTTATTAATCTAATTTAGCCGATTTTTGAAGGGATATTTGCAGAGATTCCCTATGGCGACTCAGGCTAAAGTCTTTGGATTTCAGCCATGCGAGAGACAACATGACCGCCAACTCCTCCCCCGCCGCCACAGCCATATCCACCATGGACCTGGAGACACTGCAGCAACTGGAAAAGAAGGTCCTCTGGCTNGCCAGCTGGATGATCCACAATGCTAATCACCTTCGTGACAACCGGGATGGCCTCAAGGTCGGTGGCCATCAGGCGTCCTGCGCATCGGCTGCCACGGTGATGACAGCTCTTTGGTTTGCCATTCTCCGGGCAGAGGACCGGGTCGCCGTCAAACCCCACGCCTCCCCGGTCTTCCATGCCATTCAGTATCTCCTGGGTCATCAATCGCTGGAGAACTTGAAAAACTTCCGCGCGCTCGGGGGCGCACAGGCCTATCCGTCGCGCACAAAGGACCAAGGCTTTGTTGATTTCTCCACCGGCTCCGTCGGCCTCGGCGTCGGCACGACGCTGTTTGCCTCCCTGGTTCAGGATTATCTCCATGCACACAACATGCTCCCGGCGGATCAAAAACAAGGCCGCATGATCGCCCTGATGGGAGATGCTGAACTAGACGAAGGCAATGTGTTTGAAGCGCTGCTTGAGGGCTGGAAACATGACGTTCACAATCTTTGGTGGGTCATAGACTATAACCGCCAAAGCCTGGACGGGGTGATCAATGACAATCTTTTCCAAAAGATCACCCAGTTCTTCGAGACCGTCGGCTGGCGGGTNGTGAACCTGAAATACGGCAAGAAGCTTCAGGCAGCCTTCAACGGGCCGGCGGGAGACACTCTGAAGCATTGGATCGACAATTGCCCCAACCAGCTATACTCCGCCCTCACCTATAAAAGGGACGGCTGGCGGGAACATTTGCGTGGTGACCTACGCGGCAGCGTCGGCTTTAGTGCGTTTTTAGATAGCTATTCGGACGAGGATCTGCATGACCTCATGACAAATTTGGGCGGTCATGACCTCGAATACCTGATCGAGAATTTTGCGGGTGTCGAGGACGGGACGCCGCGATGCTTCATCGCCTATACCATCAAAGGCCACGGCCTCCCCATTGCGGGCCACAAAGACAACCATGCCGGCCTCATGAACGCGGATCAAATTAATGCTTATCGCCAAGCAAGCNGNATTCGGGAGGGGTACGAGTGGGAACCAGCAGAAGGATTNTNCCTTAGCCCCAGNGACCTTGCCGCCGCNCTAACNANTGTTCCAGTGAGAGCACGGCCCCGNTCGGCNGGNANGANCCCCCTGGTGTATAAANCCACGATNAATCANCCANAGGATCAAACAACNTCCACGCAGGCGGCNTTTGGCAANATTCTNNATGACATNGCAAAACGAGANGGAGAACTCNGCAANCGAATTGTTACGACNTCACCGGACGTCGCTGTCTCCACCAATCTTGGGGCTTGGATCAATCAGCGCTCCATATTCCATCGTCAAAATATCACCGATGTCTTCCGGGCGGAGAATGTATTGTCACCACTCAAATGGAGTATGAACCCCGGCGGTCAGCATATTGAGTTGGGCATTGCGGAAAATAACTTGTTTCTGATGCTGGCCGCCCTAGGCCTGAGCGAGGATATTTTCGGAGCCCGCCTGCTGCCTGTAGGCACGGTGTATGACCCATTCATAAACCGGGGTCTGGATGCGCTTCTCTACGCAACTTATCAGGGAGCTCGTTTTATGCTGGCCGGTACGCCATCCGGTATNACATTGGCGCCGGAGGGCGGCGCCCACCAATCCATCAACACACCGCTCGTGGGCATGTCCACGCCCAATCTCGTTAGCTATGAGCCGGCGTATGTGAGCGAATTGGCCGTCCTCATGGAATGGGGATTCCAATATATGCAGCGGCATAACGGCGGGAGCGTCTATCTCCGGCTCTCCACCCGTGCTCTGGAACAGCCCGCCCGGTCCATGCAAGACGGGTCGTCAGAAAACATCATCTCAGGTGCCTATTGGAAAATCGCACCGGCCAAGAACACCAGACATGTGATCGCCTACACCGGCGCGATCGCTCCCGAGGCGGCACAGGCCGCCGCACAGACGGGCGCAGCCTTGCTCGCCATTACGTCAGCTGACCGGCTGCACCAACAATGGACTGAGATGGGTGTCCGCAGCCATATCCATCGGCTTCTTTCCGAGGCTCCCAATCAGACAAAAATCGTAAGTGTATTAGATGGCCATCCCGCCACCCTTTCCTGGTTGGGCGGCGTCAATGGACAGGCCACTCGGCCACTGGGCGTTCAAAGCTACGGCCAATCAGCAGACATTCCGGACCTCTATCGCATTCACCGGATTGATGCGGCCGCAATTGAGCAGGCCGTCACCGGGGACTGATCAGGCGTTNCCGCCAGACTCCAGCTGTTCGGCGTGACGCCGGCCTGCGCCCCGGGCCCAGGTCCACAACAGCGCCGATAACGCCGCTGCCAGGCCGAGCGTCATCGCCAGTCCGAGNAATTCAGCAATCCAACCCATAGCCAGGGCGCCAACGGCCGGCACCCCCCAGGCCAAGACCGCGGTGATGCTGATGACCCTTCCCCGAACCTCGGGAGCCACCGAATTCTGGATCAAAGCCTGTGACGCGATTGAACCCGAAACGACAAACATACCGGTAAAGAACGCCATCGCCGCGCCGATCCAAATGGTCGGTGAGAGAACGAGCAGAAACTGGGCGGCGGCAGAAACAATCAGGCACCAAGTAAACAGATTGGTGAGGCCCTCCGTCCGGCCACGGCGCGCGAGCCAAAGCCCTCCCAATAGGGCACCGAGCGCGGTTGCCGATAATAGAATAGAAAATCCCGCCACATCCTGGNCNAACACCTGATCAGACACACCCGCCAACAGGTCGATATATGGCCGGATCAACAGAGCTGTCAGCGACAACACAATGACCAGAAACGTGATGCCCGCATGGGAAAAAACGTAGTGGAACCCGCCCATGAGATCTTGCAGGATGTTGGTTTGCGGCAAGCCGTCTTTTTGGATTTTCCCGCCTGAGCCCAGGACCANTAATCCAAAATAAAAGATGATAAACATGCCCGTGGCGATGGCGATCGTCACAGGCACACCAAAGATCGCAATAAAAAATCCCGCCATGGCCGGGCCGACAAAGCGCGCAAGATTAAAGGAAGCCGAACTCAGGGCGACAGCGGAGGAGAGCTGGTTCTTTGGCACGAGATAATGGACGATCGATAAACGTGCAGGCACGGTGACGGCCTCCGCTCCGCCAATGATAAACGAGAGCACGATGATATAGAGAATATTGAGAGATCCGGTGAGGGCGAAGATTGAAATTAACACTCCTGCGGCGATCATGATGGATTGGCACATCCGCATGATCATCATGCTGCCATAGCGGTCCGTCCAGGCGCCCGCGATGAGGGTCATAAATACCATGGGGATGGTATCGGCGAATGCCACGATCCCCAGCAGGGCGGGGGAATTTGTTGTTTCCCACGTAAACCAACTTACGGCAAACTTATATTGCCAACGCCCAGTACTGTTGACCGTGTTCGTCCACCAAAGCAGCCGGAATTTTGGATTGGACAGAGCTTGCCCAATACCACCTAAGAGATTTTGAAAGTTCATGAAATCGCCCGTTACGCGGTGAAAAATACTAGGCTACTAACTCGTTGTGTTCAATACTCCACTCTGCAGTCGAGGTAAAATCATCTCCGTCGAACCATTTACCGCCTCGGAGATAAATTTCGATAGCAGAGTATCCATGTATTATGAAAANATACNAAACAACCAAAGTGAGGCNATATATGAGNAAAATCATTGATGTTCACACACACATGCTGAACGATAAGTGGCTCGGCGCGATCCTTGAGCATGGTGGCAATTACACGCTTAAGGAATTGGGCGGCCAACGGGTNATTCATTGCGACGATGCTCCATTCATGACGCTTATGGATGGCATGTTTGACTACGCCAAGCGTATTGACGCTATGGACGCTGCGGGTGTCGATCTCGCCATCGTGTCGCTGACCTGTCCCAGTGTCTATTGGGGGGGCGAGGACGTGAGCTCCGCAACCGCGCGCATGATGAACAATGACATGGCAGAGCAGCAACGAACATATCCGGACCGCATCAGATTTTTTGCCACACTCCCCTGGCAATATCCGGATGCCGCCACCGAAGAATTGGACCGAGCATTGGAGCTGGGAGCTGTCGGGGTATTTGTCTCTGCCAGCATCAGCGGCATGTCTCTAACCGACCCCTCCATAGCCTCAATTTGGGCAGCTATTGATGCCAAGGGGTTGCCGGTTCTCATGCACCCCGGCGCTCCTCCTGGTGTGGGTGACATGGACATGGAAAAATATAACCTAAGCTTCTCGGTCGGCTTCATGTTTGACACAACGCTCGCCATTTCTCGCATGATCTACGACGGCTTTTTTGACCGCTACCAGAAGGTCAACATCATCGCCAGTCACGCCGGCGGCGCATTGCCATACCTGGTCGGNCGCCTGGACACCGCGTTCGATAACATGCCCCCCTGCCGGGACGTGATCTCGGACCGGCCGAGCACCTATTTCGAGCGGTTATATTTCGACTCAATCGCCTACACCCAAGACGCACTCGAGCTGTGCCTCAAGGTGGCGGGACCGGACCGGGTTCTCTATGGCTCCGACTACCCCCATAATGTGGGCGATATGAAAGGCTGCCTGGACAGAGTTAACGCATTGCCCTCGGAGAGCCATGCCCGTATCAGAGGCGGCAACGCGGAGAAACTGTTCGGCCTCTAGCAGCCCCGCCCCCCAGGGCCTCCTAAAGTCCGGTATCTACATCCTTGTCTTCAGATGTGATGTCCAAGCCCGCATTGGCCGCTTCATGCAACAACAGCGTGGCGAAATCCTCGTCGAGATATCCCTGACCAATAATGGACTGAACGCATTCCCGCGCCGCAGCAGTGACCGGCATTGGCACGCCCAGCTCCCGGGCCGCCGACAGGCCGAGATCCATGTCTTTGCGAAGCAGCGGCGGCGTGAATGTCGGGGTCATATCTAGATTNACGAAGGCCGGTGTTTTATACGTCGTGAACATGGAGCCCATGACGCTGTTGTTGATGAAATCCAGAAAGGCCTGCCGCGGCACCCCGCCTTTTTCCGCCAGCACTGTGATTTCGGCCATATTCTGAGCGACCACACCGAGCATCACGTTGTGGCAGATCTTGACCATCCGAGCCAATTCGCCCTCTCCCACATAACTTACGCCCCGACCAATGGCTTCGAGGAAGGGCCGGGCTTTTTCAAATGACGCGGCGTTTCCGGATGCCACGATGCTAAGTTTTCCCGCGACAACGACATGGTGGTTTCCACTGACCGGCGCATCAATCATTTCCGTGCCCACACCCTTGGCATAGTCGCGCACCTTTTTAGAGGATTCTTCATTGATGGACGTGCAATCGATGAGCATGCCAGGCGTTTGGCCGCCCTGGGACAAAACACCATGCTCGCCCATAGCAACCTCTTCAAAATCCTTCGGACCTCCGACCATTGTAAAGACCACGTCGCGGTCCGCGAGTTCAGTGGGAGAATCAACGACTTTGCCGCCTTTTTCCATCAAAGGTTCCGCTTTTGCACGCGTCCGGTTCCACGCCGTTACATCGGCGCCCGCATCCAAAAGGCGCGACGCCATGGCGAACCCCATGCGCCCCGTACCAATCCAGCCGACGGTTAAATCTTTGAGGNAGTTCTGAGCCATTGGAGGGCCTCCTTAAAATAATTAATAAAAATCAACGGGCTCTTCACTTTTTTGCACCCATCGATTAGATTGAAAAAGGTTCTGCAAACGTTTGCAGAAGCCCAACACTATAATCGCCCAGTACGGTCAGATAAAGAGGCAATCTACGCATGGCTGCGCACAACTCTAAGCCGAGAGTGACCCTACGGGACATCGCCCGCCATGTGGGGGTGCATCCGTCTACGGTCTCGCGAGTTCTCAATCCGGGAACACGCCAGATGGTGACGGAGGAAATTGCTGAAAAGGTGACGCGTGCCTCCGAGGAATTGGGCTATCGGCCCAATGCCTTTGCCCAAAGTCTCAAGACCAATCGATCTTTTACCATTGGTGTGATGGTCCCCGACCTGACCAACGCCGCGTTCGCGCCGATCATCAAAGGCATCGACAATGTCTTGGAAGAATCCGGTTACAGCGTCATCGTAGCCAATACCGATAATTCGGCAGAGCGGGCAAAACGCAACCTGGATAAATTCAGGGAGCGCCAGG
This sequence comes from Rhodospirillaceae bacterium TMED167, assembly GCA_002170915.1. The sequence continues at coordinate 38,238 of NHHQ01000022.1, forward strand.
TGGACGGACTTGTGATCGCGACGGCTCGCCGCCAAGACGAGCTTGTGACAGATTGCCGGGCCGATGCGACGCCCTTCGTCCTCGCCGTCCGCTCGACCACGGACATCGGCGTTTCGTCCGTCGTCTCCGACGAAATCATGGGCGGCAGCATGATCATTTCTCACCTGGCCCAGTTGGGTCACAAGAACATTGCCTATGTGGCCGGTCCTCAGTTTCTATCTACCGGGTTTGAACGCTATCAAGGATACATGCAGGGGCTCGCCCGAATGGGGCTGAAAGCCAACCCTGATCTGTNTGCGGAGGGAGACGCCTTTACCGAGGAGGAGGGGCGACGGGCTGCGAGCAAGATACTCGCTGCCCGGCAAAAATTTACAGCCATTGTGGCCGCCAATGATCTGATGGCGCTCGGCTGTTATGACGAGTTGATGGCCAAAGGCCTGAGGTGCCCGCAAGATATTTCCGTCGTCGGCTTTGACGACATGCCCTTTGCGGGGCACTTTAATCCACCGCTCACGACGGTGCACACGCCGCTGCTGGATGTGGGCGCTGAGGCTGCCCGCATCCTCCTGGAACAGATCGAAGAACCTGATGTACCNCCGCGTGCCCAGAAGCTCAGGCCCGAACTGATTGTCCGCGCCTCTACTAGCCTTGCTCTCGGATAAGCCTCCCTATCGAGGACGCCCAACGACAGCACCCTGGGCCAAAAGTTCGAACGTAAAATCCGACGTGATGGCTAAGGTAGCGCGGCGCGCCAATCCTTGGTCTCGATGATTTCCTTCAGCCGCCGCAGGAACGCGGCAGAGTAAGCGCCGTCAATCGCCCGGTGGTCAAAGGATTGGGTGAGCAGGCCAACGGGCCGAATGGCCATCAAGTCCTCACCGTCCACGGTCACCACCCAGGGCCGCTTGGTGATTGCATCAGCGGACAAGATCCCCACCTGGGGCTGGTTGATAATGGGTGTAGTGAACAGCGTACCAAAAGAGCCGTTATTGGAAATCGTGTAGGTCGCGCCCTGATGGTCCTCCTGGGTCAGCTGACCGGACCGCGCGCGGCCCGCCAAATCCGCCACGGCGCGTGCGATTTCCACCGCCGTCATGGCCGAGGCATTTCGGATTACTGGTGCGACCAATCCCTCGAAGTTGAGATCAACGGCAATGGAGAGATTCACTTGCTCATAGACAACCAGATTGTCCCCCTCGACATGCGCGTTGATATTTGGGAACTCCGAGATCGCATCGCAGACCGCCCGCGCAATGAAGGGCAGATACGTCAGCGAGAATCCCTCGCGCGCTTTCCACGCTGCACCTTTTTCCGTTCGCACCTTGTCGATGCGGGAGAAATCCACCTCGACGCCCTGGGCCACATGCGGACTCACAGTCTTGGACCGCACCATATGCTCCGCCGTCATCTGACGGATCCGATTGAAAGGAATGACCGTCCGACCGGCGCCAGACTTCAGCGCCGCCACAGGAGCCACCGGGGGGGCGACCGGGGACGTGATCGGCGGTGCTGCAGGAGCCGACGTTTGACCTGGGGCCGCAGGCGCGTCCCTCATGAATGCCAGGACATCGGATTTCTTAATCCGTCCGTTCCGCCCCGTCCCCGGAATATGCGCCGGATCTAAATTATTTTCCGCAACAAGTTTCCGGACCACTGGCGATAGCCGCAAACTTGGATCCCGGGCTGGCTCACTTGATGCCGCAGGCGCAGGTACTGCTACAGGCGCTGGAGCGGAAGTTGATGTTGCCGGAGTAGCTGCATCACTCTTGCCGTCATCAATCACCGCCAATACAGTGCCCACGTCGACCGTAACGCCTGCCTCGACATTAATGGCTGCGAGCACGCCGGAGACGGGCGCGGGGACTTCCATCTCAACTTTGTCGGTACCAATCTCGAACAAGAGCTCGCCATTTTCGACGGTGTCGCCCACCGCCTTGTGCCAGATCGTGAGGGTGCCTTCGGCAACCGTCTCCCCCAGCTGGGGCATGAGGACATCCATCTTAGTCTACCTCGTTCCTGACGGTTTCAAAAATCCGCGCCACCGATGGCAGTGCGATGTCTTCCAACTCTTCCGAGGAGGGCAGAGGGATATGGGGCGTTGTGATCCGGACAATGGGCATGTCGAGGTCCCAGAACCGCTCCTCTGCAACAATTGAGGAAACTTCCGCTCCCCAGCCGCACAGGCGCGGATTTTCCTCTACCGTCACCAACCGGCCCGTTTTGCCGATTTCGTTGAAGATGGTGGTGGTGTCCAGGGGCACCAGGCTCCGCAGATCGACCACACTTGCAGAGATCCCCTCTTCGGCCTGCAGACGCTCTGCAGCCTCAACGGCGCGGGGCACCATGGCGGCCAGCGCCACAATGGTCACATCATCTCCGTCGCGCACGACTTTTGCCTTGCCGATCTCCTCCACATGTTCGCCGTCAGGCACCTCACCCTTGGTGGCGTACAGGGATTTTTGTTCGAAAAACATGACCGGATCCGGGTCTCGGATGGCGGCAGCCAGGAGGCCTTTGACGTCAGCCGGTGATGACGGCGCCACTACTTTTAACCCGGGAATCATCATAGACCAGTTCTCGACACTCTGAGAATGCTGGGCCCCAAACCGTGCTCCACCGCCGTTCGCCGTCCGAATAACGAGTGGCATGGACACCTGACCGTCTGTCATATAGCGGCTTTTGGCGATCTGATTGCAGACGATGTCCCAGCAGACGGCGAGAAAATCCGAGAACATGATCTCGGCGATCGGCCTCAAGCCCGTCATGGCGGCCCCCATGGCAGNGCTCTTCNGANNNGCTTGTTCGGAGATCGGTGTATCGCGCACCCGGTCCGGCCCAAATTTTTCATACAGCCCAACCGTTGCCTTAAACACGCCNCCGGCCTTGGCGATATCTTCGCCGAGGAACACGACGGTTTCATCGCGCTCCATTTCCTGCGCAATACCGTCCGCAACGGCTTCCCGATATGTTAGTTCCGCCATGACGAACCTCCATCAGACCAAACTTCTGTCATTAGTGAATCCTCGGACGGCGGCGGACCATTTTTCGCCACCNCCGTCGCCGCATCCAATTCCTCCAGGACGGAGCCCTCGATGTCATCAATCACGTTCTTCGCNATACCAAATTCCACAAGGCGCTTGCGATAGGCGGGAATNGGATCTTTTTTGAGCCATTTCTCCAATTCGCCGTCCGGCCGGTANGTCGCAGGGTCGGCACGGGAATGTCCGGAGTGGCGATAGGTCTTGGCTTCGATGAGAGAGGGCCCCTCACCATTTCGTGCTTTTTCAGCCGCATCGCGCGCTACCCGATAAACAGCATCGGCATCATTGCCATCCACAATAATAGAAGCCAGGCCGTAGGAGCCCGCGCGGTCGGCAGCGGGATGTTCCACCGCTGTCACCTCGCTGATCGGCGTATATTCCATATAGAGATTATTTTCGCAGACAAAAATCACCGGCAATTTCCAAATCACCGAGAAGTTCAAGGCCTCGTGAAACGCCCCAATGTTAGTGGTGCCGTCTCCAAAGAAACAGAACGCCACTTGGCCCGTTTTTAGATATTGAGCCTTCCAGGCCGCTCCCGCCGCGATCGGCAGATGTGCGCCAATAATGGCATAGGAACCCATAGCCCCTTTCTCCACATCGGTGAGGTGCATGGATCCGCCTTTGCCGCCTAGGAGGCCGGTGCCTTTTCCCATCATCTCACCGAGAATTTTCTCCATGGACACGCCTCTTACTTTGGTATGGGCGTGACCACGATAGGTGCAAAAGGTGTAGTCGTCGGGGCGCATCACCGCCGCACANCCGGAGGCGATGGCCTCTTGACCGATGGCGAGGTGGCTCGTGCCTTTGATCAGATTTTGAAAAAAGAGATCATGCAGCCGTTGCTCCATATGCCGCACTTCCAACTGAAGCCGCCACATTTCCAGGCGCTTTTCCTCGCCGATATCGTCATTCAGCTTTGCGGCCGCCGACGATCCCGCGCTCTTCGCTGTTTTGGNCGCGCGTTTTTTACTGGGACGTTTTGCCACGGGACCCTCCCTACTTTGGCTTTCGCAGTTTCTTTCTTGGGCNATGCAATCGTTTGCACAGTCGTTGACGGATCATCCCACAGACTGTACAACCCTGTCAACGATACCCTGCAATCGTTTGCACGACCTTTTCAGTAATGTGTGATTGCAGAGAAAAGGTGATGGACCTTGGAGTGGTTTTGATCTTCAATGACCACATGAACTTAGGCACATAGCGACGAATTTGGTGGAGAACTAGAATGCATTATAACCGACCACGTTCCACGGCAACCTGGGGCACCATGGCCAAGGATTGGGAAGCCGGCATTGACTTTGGAAAACTTCAGAAAGACAGACTGGAACGCGCCCAAGCTGCGACGAAAGACCACGGATTGGGTGCCATGTTGTGTTTTAATTTTGACAACATCCGCTACATCACCTCCACTCATATTGGCGAATGGGGCCGGGATAAGTTTGACCGCTATTGCCTCGCCTCACCGGATACCGCTCCCTTCCTTTGGGATCCTGCAGCACCTGCCAAAAGGAAATCTTCTCCCTGGCTGGGCAACCGCGTGGAAGCCCCTGTCAGTACCATGCAGGGGGCTTTGCCGCCGGAACATGGCATTCAGCATGTCTTTGCCAAACAAATCAAAGAAAAATTGGTCGATNTGGGCATCGAAAANCAGCCGGTTGGCATCGATATTATGGAACTGCCCATGCTGCGGGCATTGGAAGCCGAAGGTGTAGAGGTTGTCGATGGGCTGCAGTGCATCATGGACGCCCGCGAAGTGAAGACCGATGAAGAGATTGAGCTTCTCAAGGTCGCTGCCGCCATGGTGGATGCCACTTACTACGATATCGCCAAGGCGATCCGGCCGGGCACTAAGGAGAGCGACCTGGTGGCCATTGCCAATGAGAAGCTCTACGGCATGGGGTCTGAACGGGTCGAGTGCGTGAACTCCGTCGCCGGTCCCCGCGGGGCGCCTCATTCGCACACCTTTTCCGACCGAATCATTCAGCCCGGCGACATGATCTTCCTGGACATCATGCACAGCTTCAACGGCTATCACACCTGCTATTACCGCACGTTCATTTGTGGGGTGCCCAATGACGCCCAAAAGGAAGCGTATGAGATCTGCTCCGGTTGGGTAAACGCGGCGCTAGACGCCATTGAGCCCGGCGCCAAGCTGGATGATATCGCAAATGCCTGGCCGAAAGCTGAGGAATTTGGCTACGCCAACGAGGACGAAGCCTTCCTTCTACAGTTTGGCCATGGCGTGGGCCTTGGCCTGTGGGAGCGACCCATCATTTCGCGGCGCTACATGGGTCAGAAGTCAGAGATCAAAAAAGGTATGGTCTTTGCGGTTGAGTGCTGGAAAGGTGCCGAAGACGGCTCCGGCGCAGCCAGGATCGAGGAAGAAGTGGTGGTCACGGATGACGGATGCGAAATCATCACGAACTTCCCAAGCGATCATCTGATCTCATGCGGCCTTCCTGGTTGTGAGTTTTATTGATCCGAAACCGTATGGTTCCCAGCGGGGCTCCTCACCCGTCGACAGGCTCAGGGTGAGGGTAAAATGCAAGTAAGGGAAGCTCTTTTCCCTCATAGGGCCCTTTCATTCTGAGCGTGTCAAAGGGTAGTGATACACACAATGTCGGGCACAGCTAAAATCTGGGTCACGGTCATAACGGGCTTTTTGGGGAGCGGAAAGACGACGCTCCTCAACACACTTCTCAAACACCCGGAGATGACCCAGGCCGCCGTTATAGTAAACGAATTCGGCGAGATCGGTCTCGACTATGATCTGGTCGAGCGGAGTGACGAGAACGTCGTGCAATTGGCCAATGGCTGTCTCTGCTGTTCCGTAAAAGGTGATCTCATCGACACCTTCCGGGACCTTTATGTACAGCGGAATGCCGGGACAATTCCTCACTTTGACCGTGTGGTCATCGAAACCACCGGCATTGCCGACCCAGCACCGGTTCTGCAAATCATCCTCACCAACCCGATGGTGGTAAACCATTATGAACTTGACGGCGTTGTCACCACCGTCGATGCCGTGAATGGCACCAGTTCCCTGGGCCGTTTCCCCGAATGTGTCAAACAGGCCGCCATCGCAGACCGCCTGATCGTCACCAAGTCGGATCTCGTCGAAGGCATGGACCATGATGCCAAGATCGAAGAGTTGGCCGGTAAGCTGAAAGCCCTAAACCCGGCAGCACCGATCGTCGTGCGCACGGCAGGACATGTCGACCCGGACGACCTTTTCGGCACGGGTATGTTCGATCCGGAAACCAAACAAGTGGATTTCGACAGCTGGCTCAATCCCGAAAATTACCAATTAACGGGCGTCGAGAATCTTTTTGCCTCCAGGGGCGTGCTGGATGATGCCGCGCTCGAATATTACGAAGCACAGGGTCACGTGCCCGAAGAAGAGGCCCATCACCATCACCACGAAGATTCCGGTATCAATACATTTTGCATTGTCCGCGAAGACCCCATATCCGTGGAGATGCTGCGCATGTTCCTGGAGGGCCTCTCCAGCGAGGCGGGGCCCGACCTTCTCCGAGTCAAGGGCATCATCAATATTTCTGAAGAGCCTGACCGCCCCGCCGTCATTCAAGGGGCCCAGCAAATATTCCATTCAATGGAACTTATGGATGCATGGCCGAGTGATGACCGCCGGACCCGCATCGTGTTTATCACTCGAAACATCGACCAAGCCTATATCGAAGACACGTTGGCGCTCATTGAACGGGTCGCGCAGAGGACCGTCGCGGCACAAGAGGCTGTCCGGAATACCGCCGTGGCCCAACCAACCTAAACGACCATCCAAGGAGACAAACGATGCATTTCGTTATTTATTGCGTGGACAAGCCCGGTATCATCCGTGATCCGGAGATCATGAAAGCGCATGTCGACTATCTCGCTAACAGTCCGATTAAAAACGTAATGTCGGGCCCGCTCACCCATGATGACGGCGAGGGGGTAATTGGCAGCCTCTACATTGTTGAGGCGGAAAGCCGGGAGGCCGTCGACGCCTTCCGCAAAGAAGACCCATTGGTTCAAGCGGACTACTGGGAATTGGTAGAAGTGCGCGCTTTTAGCAAGCGTGTCGATAACAGAGATTAAACAGGAGAATTGTTAACATGGATTTGGGACTCAAAGGAAAGAATGCCATCATCACCGGTGCCAGCCAGGGCATCGGTCAGGCCATCGCCTACTCCTTAGCTGCGGAAGGCTGCAATGTCGCGATTGGCGCCCGTGACCAGGGACGCATCGACGCCACAGTAGCTGAAATAGAGAGTAAAGGTGCCAAGGGTATCGGCATCATCTGCGATCTCTCCAGCGAAGCAGGATGCCAAAAATTTGTTGAGGATGCCAATGCCGCCATGGGGGGGGTGCAAATTCTGGTCAACAATGTGGGCGGAATGATTCCCGGAACACTTGACAGCATGGGCGAGGATGTCTGGGGTACGGCGATCAATCTGAACCTGATGGCCGCGGTTTACACCACCAAACACGCCATTCCGCATCTGAAGAAGAATGACCATGCCCGCATCCTGAACGTATCGGGGATTTCCGGCACGCAACTTCTGCCAGGCTCCTTGACGACCACCATTCCGAACACGGCGCTGATTGGGTTCAACAAATTGATGGCGGCTGATCTCGGCACGAGCAACATTACTGTGAACAATATTTGCCCGGGCATGACGGCGACCGATTCTTGGGTGCCCCGTGCTGAAGCGATGGCAAAGGTCCGTGACACGACCTCCAACAATCTTCGGGATTCGTTCTCCGCTCAGACCATGCTGGGCCGCTGGGCACAGCCTCAAGAAATTGGTGATGTGGCGGCTTTCCTGGTCTCTGACCGGAATTCCTACATGACCGGAACGACCGTCGAAGTCTGCGGCGGTTTAACCAAGTATATCTAGAGATGGCGGGAACACACGAATTTGTGTGTTCCCGTTCCTCTTATTTCAAAAATCTCTATAACCAGTTGAAGAGAAAATCCGCCACATTTGCCGAACTTGATGGACGGGCGTGAAGGGCGTCGTCGAAATTGCCAGCATTCAGATCAACATCGCCATCCAAATCGACGCACAAGAGACGCATCTCGCGGCAGACGGAGAGTGTAACCTCATTGACCAAGGACATCTCTACCAGCGCTTGATCCGAGGGCTCAAAATCATCTTTCACCTGGCCGCTCTGAACCAAGACCTCCAACTCCCCATCCATAAAGCGATAATCGCCTCGGCGCGGGGTCACATAGACCGGCACCGCGCGGTACTTCTTAATCCGATAGGTCAGCGTCCGCAGCCGGCGCTGGTAATCGCTCAGCTCCGGGGCCAATTCAGATTTTAATATCTCCGGAGCGGTCCAGTCGCTGACAGGCATCCAAC
>NHHQ01000023.1 GCA_002170915.1 Rhodospirillaceae bacterium TMED167
AAGCCTTTTTCCTTGAGGAAAGCGACATTGAACAGCTTGCTCTGGTAGCGCGTGCCGGAGTCGCACAGGATGGTAACAATGGTGTGACCCGGTCCAAGCTCCTTGGCCATGCGAATGGCGCCGGCCACATTGATGCCGCACGATGTGCCGAGGCAGAGGCCTTCATATTTGAGGAGATCAAAAACCGCGGGCAGCGCCTCTTCATCCGATATTTGATAGGCACCGTCGATCGGGGCGTCGATCAGGTTTGCAGTCTCCCGCCCTTGTCCGATCCCCTCGGTGATGGAAGAGCCTTCTGCTTTCAATTCGCCATGTTCGTAAAAGTTATAGAGGGCCGAGCCCATGGGATCCGACAGCTTGATCCTGACATCCGGATTACGTTCCTTGAGTGCCATGGCGACCCCTGCCAGGGTGCCACCGGTGCCAACGGCGCATGTAAAGCCGTCGACTTTGCCATCGAGTTGATGCCAGATTTCGGGCCCAGTGCCTTCTTCATGCGCCCGGCGGTTCGCGACATTGTCAAATTGATTGGCCCAAATGGCCCCATGGGGATGGGTTTCTGCCATTTCCGTTGCAATGCGTTCGGACACGTGGACATAGTTTCCGGGATTGGCATAAGGCACGGCCTCCACTTCCCGGAGGTCAGCGCCGGCGAGACGCAGCATGTCTTTCTTCTCTTCGGATTGAGTTTCAGGGATTACGATAATGGTTCGGTAACTGCTGGCGCATCCGACGAGGGCGAGGCCGATTCCCGTGTTTCCGGCAGTTCCCTCAACAATGATACCACCCGGCTTCAGCAGTCCCCGTTCTTCGGCATCTTTGATGATGTATAGCGCTGCGCGGTCTTTGACCGATCCGCCAGGGTTCAGAAATTCGGCTTTTCCGTAGATATTACAGCCGGTGTTTTCCGATGCTTCCCGTAACTTAATCAGAGGGGTGTTCCCGACGGCGTCTCTAAAGCCTTGGCGGACGGTCATGATAGGTCACTTTCGATGTCCATGGACAATGGAGTTCAGATTACCGAGGCAACGAACCGGGATCAAGCGTGGCCCTATCAGGCCCGCCCCATAACCATCGTCAGCCGTTGGCACGCCACTTTGTACGCATTTCAGCGTGGTGCAGTTGAAGCCATTGGAGCGCGATGATGGTCATGCCATTTTGGATGCGCCCAGCGTCAAGCCAGGAAAAGGCCTCTTCGACCGGCGATGTGAAAACACGGATATATTCGCCTTCTTCGGCTATGCCGTGCAGCCCGCCTGCGTCACGGGCGTCCACATGCCCGCAATAAAGCTGGATGGTCTCCGATGTACAGCCAGGACTGGTAAGGTAGGTGTGGACGGGTGTCAGATCAAGAATGCGAAGCCCGGTTTCTTCCTGGGTTTCCCGATGAGCTGCGTCTTCCGGCAGTTGTTGGGCCTCGATCATGCCGGCAACGCATTCGATTTGCCAGGGTGAGGTTTCGGGCGAGGTGTAGCCACCGATCCGGAATTGTTCGATTAACACCACCTCGTCGGCGATTGGGTCATAGGGGAGGACGGCGACGGCATGGCCCCTTTCCAAGACTTCCCGTGATAAATCAATGCTCCAACTGCCATCAAATACCGTGTGTTTGAGGTGATACTGATCCAGGCGCATGTACCCCTGATAATGGGTGCTGTGCTCGAGAACGACGACATCCCGGTTGGTCATGATAGCATTCTACTTGTCTCCAGTCCGCTGAGTTCTATAGAACGGCGCGATCCAGTCAAATGCGGTTGAACAGGACGCATGGAGTGTTTAGCGTTTGACGACCAGATCACCTGGTAATCGGCGATCAGGTCAGGCAGACAATTAAAGCAGGTGAGACCATGAACATTACCGTACAGCAGTTAGATGACATGCGAAAGTCCGGCGAAACCCATACGTTGCTCGATATCCGCGAGGCCGAGGAACTGGCGGCCGCGTCTATCAGCGACGCGCTTCATATTCCTATGAATGCGATTCCGGAGAATCTCGATAAACTGCCGATAGATCAGCCTCTCGTGGTCATGTGCCATGTCGGCGGTCGTAGCGCTCAAGTCCAGATGTGGCTTCATGGAAACGGCTTTGAAAACGCCGTCAATTTGGAAGGCGGCATTCATGCCTGGTCGCTGTCGATCGATCCCACTGTGCCGCAGTATTGAGGCACGCCTGCGTTGAGGCCCGTTTTTCGGCGTCAATTATCGAACCTGGGAGGCATATATGGGCGCGTATCAAGAACAATTTGATCACTCATTACGTGATCCGGAGGATTTCTGGGAGGAAGCTGCAGAACAGGTCGATTGGATCAAAAAGTGGGATCGGGTTCTGGAGTCTCTAAGCCCCACCTCCCACCGGTGGTTTGTCGGTGGGATCATGAATACCTGTTACAATGCGGTGGACCGGCATGTGGAAAACGGCCGTGGAAAACAAGCGGCGCTGATTTATGACAGTCCTGTTACAGGAACGATCAAGACCTACAGCTATTATGACTTGCAAGACGAAGTGGCTCGCTTTGCCGGGGTGCTAGCGGCTCAGGGGGTTACCAAGGGCGATCGTGTCATTATTTACATGTCCATGGTGCCAGAGGCGGCCATTGCCATGCTCGCCTGCGCGCGCATCGGTGCTGTGCATTCCGTTGTATTTGGCGGTTTTGCCTCCAATGAACTTGCCGTCCGCATCGATGATGCGCGGCCTAAGGTAATTGTGGCGACATCCTGCGGCATCGAGGCGGACCGGGTGATCGCTTACAAGCCCCTGCTAGATGTGGCGATTGAATTGGCCATGCATCGTCCAGACAGTTGTATCGTCCTGCAACGGTCTCAAGGAAAAGCCGACTTAATCGAGGGTCGGGATGTCAATTGGGCCACAGCCATGTCCCAGGCCAAGCCCCATGACTGTGTGCCTGTGGCATCAACGGATCCTCTTTATATCCTCTATACCTCAGGTACGACCGGTGAGCCCAAGGGAGTTGTCCGCGATAACGGCGGCCATGCCGTGGCACTCGCTTGGTCCATGAAGAACATCTACAACATGGATCCAGGATCTGTATTCTGGGCAGCCTCCGACGTTGGGTGGGTCGTAGGTCATTCCTACATAGTCTATGCCCCACTTTTAAATGGGAACACGACGCTGCTGTTTGAAGGAAAACCCGTCGGCACGCCGGATGCCGGGGTGTTTTGGCGGATCATTGCCGAGCACGGGGTGGAGGCCATGTTCACAGCCCCAACGGCGTTTCGCGCCATTAAAAGAGAGGATCCACTAGGAACGCTCGTAAAAGAATACGACCTTTCCGCTTTCAAAACACTTTTTCTGGCCGGAGAGAGGTTGGATCCTGACACACTTGTCTGGGCCGAAAAAGTACTCGGCGTGCCCGTTATTGATCATTGGTGGCAGACCGAGACAGGCTGGTCTATTTGTGCCAATTGCATGGGCATCGAGCCCTTAAAGGTGAAACAAGGGTCACCAACAAAACCAGCTCCAGGCATGGACGTCCGGGTGCTGGACGATAAAAGCCAGGAAGTGTCGCCGGGAGACATTGGAGATCTGGTGGTCAAATTGCCACTTCCGCCCGGAACATTTCCGACACTCTGGAACGCGGAGACGCGCTATCAAAAAACCTATATGGCGGATCACCCTGGATACTATAAAACTGCTGATGCAGGCTTTATCGATGAAGAGGGTTATGTCTTCGTCATGGCGCGCACGGACGATATCATCAATGTCGCCGGGCACCGCCTGTCGACGGGGGCCATGGAAGAAGTCCTGGCAGCCCATCCGGATGTTGCTGAATGTGCCGTTTTTGGAGTAGCGGATCCGTTGAAAGGGCAGACCCCGGTCGGCTTTCTAGTGCTCAGTACTGGGGTGGCGCGTAACGATAGCGCGGTAGTGGCTGAAGCTGTTCAGTTGGTGCGCGATCAGATTGGCCCTGTGGCGGCATTTAAAACCGCGGCTGTGGTCACCCGTCTTCCAAAAACTCGCTCCGGTAAAATCCTGCGTGGAACCATGCAAAAAATCGCTGATGGCGAGGATTATAAAGTGCCGGCCACCATCGATGATCCGGAGATCCTTAAAGAAATTACCGCGTCACTCAAAGGTATTGGTTACCCGCTGTCCTGAGGGATGCGGACGCGCCCGAGGGAGGACGGGCGCGCCGTTCGTGCCTTGATTAGGAGACCATCGCCGTCAGGGATTTCTCAAATTCCTCAACATCGAAATAGAGCGGCCCCATGCCGCCCTGGTAGCCAATTTTTCCCTCACGATCGATGATAAAAAGACGGTCAGGCCAGGATTGGTATTTGACCTCTGCATCGTTGTCCATGGTATCTAGCAGCATGGGAAACGAAAAATTATAACGCAACATGCACGCAGCTGCGACATCTGCGCGCTCATCCGCTGTTTCTGGTTGTTCGAAGATAATCCCTTCTTTCAAATTCCGCGGCACCTGATCTTCGCCCTCCGCATGAGCTTCACGAATATAGACGCCAAAAAACTTAACTTTATTGCCGAAAGATTTGGCAAGGTCGTCGAGGCGCACGGCCCCGTCCCTAAAGGGAGGTCACGTATACGAGCCGAAAATCAATCCAATAGGAGTGCCAAAATGATCAGAAAGGCGTTCCATCTCGCCGGTGCGGTTACCGGCGTCATCCAGTCGTTCAATTTGGAAATCAGGGGCATCTTCGCCGACTTTCGGTGCGTGTTCCTGATCTCGGATAACCCGACCTTCAATAAATTTCCGAAGTTCGTCGCGGGTTGTTCCGCGAGTATCGAGCCACTCCTGCGTCGCATTTACGACAATTGCTTCAAACTTTTCTGGAAGTTCAACAGTCATCCTATGTCTCCGAACTGATTTATGTCATCAAAACAAAGGCCATCTGAATATATACGATGATATGCCCAGTTTTAAGTTGTTAGAATAGCTTGTGTAATACGCATGGTCCAATTTGTATTTCTTATTTTTCCTGTTAGAATATCTAAATATGAGTCAAAATGCGCCGATTCCCCCTTTAAACGCTCTAAAGGCATTTAGGTCTGTCGGGCGGCACCTTGGTTTTAGCATTGCGGCAGAAGAATTGCATGTAACGCCTGCCGCCATTAGTCAGCAGATTAAAAACCTGGAGGCGATTCTTGGTGTGGTATTGTTTCATCGCAACGGTCGGGAGACACAACTGACCGAGGCGGGACAGATCCTTCTACCGGGGATCGAAAAAGGATTCAATGAGCTAGAAAATGCCGTCCGCGTTTGCCGGGCTCATGGCGACTCGTCATATATCTCGTGTAACACCGTGGGGGCGTTTGCTGCCCGTTGGCTAGTGCCGCGCCTCCCTAACTGGACTGAAAGACACCCGAAGGTTGATGTAAGGATCTCTACAACGAGTGAATGGGTGACGTTTGATCGTCAGGACATTGACCTCGCTGTTCGCTTAAGCACAGGGCAGGAAGACGGTCTCCAAACAGAACTCCTGCAAGTTGAGAAGATTGTGACCCTGTGCAGCCCATCAATTCTGGGTCAGGACCCACCGCTTCGTAAACCAGAAGATTTGATCAATCACCAACTGATACATTTCGCGCCTACGAACGGGCGGATAAATACCCGCTGGGCAGACTGGCTGGAATTGACTGAGATCGATAGCGTGGACCCCAATCGGGGTATTTTCCTTAGTAATGGCATGGCGGCTCTCAACGCTGCAATCGCTGGGCAGGGCATCGTATTGGCGCCGAAAACGCTCGCAAGTGACGATCTGGAGCGGGGAACCCTCGTTGTCCCATTTGATATCGAATTGCCGACCGATTTCGCCTGGTATGTCATTGCCCCATCAGAAAATATGGAACGGCCAGAAATCCGCGCGTTTAAGGAGTGGCTAATATCCGAGGCCAAGATGAATGATAAAGGGTAGAGTAAAACCGTATTATTGTCTTAATAACGAGCATATTTGCTTAGCAACTCGGAGCTAATACGGTTCGAAAGCCCTCAAAACTGGAATTACGCCCTCGGCGAATAGCCGAATGGACCGCATCAGGTCTTCTTCAGGCAAATCGGCAAAATTAAATTCGCCCATGAAAGTATTAAAGAGACCGATCTTGGAAGCCGACATTATTTGTTGCGCGACTGTGTCAGGAGATCCCACAAACATTACCTGATTTTCAAAAATGTAGTCTGCATTGAAAAGTTTTAAACGAGTTTCTATTGATTTTAAGTCTCCACGCTTTTTATAGGGTTCCGTGTAACGTTCTAGAAGTTCTTCAAAGCTCTCGCCCTCTCTCTGTGGGGGCAAAAATCCTTGATATGCCCGTGCTGCTCGATTTCTTGCGACCTGCATAGCCTTTTCATCTGTTTCATCGACGTACACCACCGTTGAATGGGCAATATTTGGTTTATTTTTCCATCCAGCCGTTTTCCAGTCACTAATGTATTTTTTGTATATTGGACCAGCTAATTTATGAGGAAAAACGAGGAAGTAGCCCGTATTTATCCCCATTTTCGAACAGAATTCGAGTGTTTCAGGATCTCTACTTTGCATCCAAAGGGGAGGATGCGGTGTTTGTTTCGGTAATACGGATAAATTCGCGTTCTTTGTTTTAAAGTTTATCCCATCAAAACTGAAAGGCTGCTCCTCACAAAATGCCGTCTTTAGGTAAGAAACGAATTCCATCGTTGGAGATTTTCGGTTCTCATGCCCCCCGCCAAACGGCTCAAAATATGCTGGATTGACCCCCGGAACCAAACCCAATTCCATTCTTCCACCAAGCATTTGGTCAATAATAGCAATTTCCTCAACCAGCCTGAGGGGGTCATATAGAGCTGGAATGTAACCCATTGGGCCAATACGCAGATTTTTTGTTCTGACGCCTCCGCCTGTAGTAAACAGGCTCGGAGATGACATCCAACTCTCATCTGGGCGGAAATGATGTTCAACGCAAAACGCGTGATCAAAGCCAACCTCGTCGCACAACTCTAGTTCTCGCCAAAGCTGCTCATATCTGTCATGGGGGGTCATCCCGGGTTTGGCCCAGACGTGCGAAAAGTAGGAAAATTTCATGCTAGAATTTACCCAACCAATACTGAAACCAAAAACCGACCGTTGGACCTATCGCTGCAGTTTTTTTACCTGTTCTGTGGGGTATCAGTTCCCCGTCTAGATTTTTGAGGATAATTTAAGGCCTATTACCGTGCCTCGGCAGGGATTAACTTGGATGGAATTTTGAAGCCTGCCTCCTTATAATACCGGATCGCTCCAGCGTGCAGTGGAGCATTTACACCAAGAAAGGGTGTTTCTTTCTTAATTTGTTTTAGTGTTTCCGCCGACGCATGAATTTCTGGTAACTTTTCCCAAATTGTTTTTGTCATTTCATAGACTTTCTTCTCAGTGAGCGCTTTGCGGACCGCAAAAATGAAAGTCGCCCCCCCAGTTATTACGTCGCCCCCTAATTGTCTCGGATAAGTCTTTGCGGGTATCACGCCAGTTGTGCGTCCAGGTCGTTTCGTGTAGCGCTCCCAAGCCTTTGACTCAACTAGCTCCTTATTCGCGCCAAGCAATCTAAAATTTTTCTTTCCACCGAGTTGGAGAATTGAGGCGGACCCTGCCGCAGCTGGGCGGACATATACATCCAGTTTTCCATCCATCATAGCCTGAAGTCCTCCGCCCCAGGGCAAACGAATTGCTTTATAATCTTTGTTCGGTTTATATCCAGTGATGATGTTAATCATCAGCTCTGACATTATCCCTGCTGCGCCGGATGGCGGACCGGTAAAGACCCTCTTTCCCTTAATGTCCCCCCAATCCTTTATGCCAGTGTCTTCAAAGGTAACGGCATGGAAAAGGTTAGCATTATAGCCCATTACGGAGCGAATATTTTCTGACCCCTTGAGAGCGCGGTCTTTCATTTTTGATGATTTGTAGGGCCCTTTTCCTTTGCGCATGAAAGCCCAAATGGCGGGAGGTAAAGGCATCATGTCAATGGCGCCGCTACCTAATTTTAGAGCTGACTTAGTAAGGGTTTGGTTGTCATTTATCTGCACCTCAATATCGAGGTATTTGGAAAACATCTTTCCGTAAACAACCATCATAGCATGAGTGATTTTACCTGTAGCACCAGCATCTGCCTTCATTATATTTTTTGCGTGTAAAGTGTTCGAATTGAGAGCAGTTAATGCGACTAAAGCTAATGCGGACGCGACCTGTTTTCTGGAAGAAATCATGATATTCCCCCATCAATATAGCTGGCAAATAACCTGTGCGATATTTGATGTAGATCATAGTCCGAAAGGCGAAGAAAAAGCAAATAGGCTGAGCATGCTTGACCCTATTTTCGACGGTCAAGGTGGTTACGATCTATCTTCGTTCAAATTGTTGGCCCTATTTTTCTCCTCCTAATTAGGAAGTTTGGTGGCATTCGCATTTTTGATTACGGAAAAAGGTAGCAGCCATAAAAATTCTACGAGTGAAATCTATATTACAATAAATACAGTTGTTTGTTAGTTTATCCTAAGAAATTAAATTATACTCTGGGAGCTATTTCAAAGCCAATTCGCCGGCTTCGGTTTCAGGCGTCCAGACTTTTTCATAACTGCCATGATCGGCTTCAGACCATTCGTGTTCGGTGCCGTCACCCATAAAGACAACGAAGACCTCACAGCCGTCTGGGTATTCGTAAGGTCCGTGAAGCCCGTCCCAGCCAAAAACGTAATCGCCTGGTCGTAGATCCTTTCCAGCTACACACATTCGTCCTTTTAAAATTACAATGGAATGCCAGCTTTTATGGCTGTGTGCAGGTTCCACATAGCCCGGGGGAAATTTCACCTTCATATCTACGCGCTTCATGGCTTGGTCTACGGAGAAGACTTTGACCTTTATGCCGGGCGGTAGGGTCAGAAGATTATTATCGAGGCCATCCTCCCATGGAATTTCCTCNTCGTGAATTGCCTTAAAGCCATGATCGAAATCATCTTCGGTGACCTGCTGTTCCATCAATTGTCTCCCTGGGGCTAATATCGTTTTAGAGATGTTATCATCTGGGTGAGGAAGCGGAAGGCCTAACCTCTACCTAGCGATGGANGCAGTGTGGTGATGCCTGCTAACATTATNACCGATATTTGCTAATGAGGTCGTCTGGTTCCAGGCTGTCAACGGTTCTAAGCTGTGGAAGCATGCGGGCAAATATGATGGCAACGAAAATGGTGCCTATGCCGCCGACCACAACGGCTGGAACNACTCCCCACCAGGAGGCCGTAACGCCGGACTCGAATTCCCCGATTTCATTAGATGCGCCAATGAAGACGGAACTAACGGCGTTCACTCGACCTCGCATATCATCTGGCGTCACGCTTTGGACCAACATATTCCTGATAAAGACGCTTATTGCGTCCGCTACACCCATGCAGAATAGGACTGCGAATGAGAGCCAGAAGAGTGTTGAAATCCCAAACACGACTGTCCCGGCGCCAAAGAGAGCAACTGCGATTAATAAAAACCTCCCTCCATGCTTTTGAATTGGTCGTTGTGTCAGATATGTCATGCACGTGATTGCACCAACGGTTAGTGCCATGCGGAGGCCACCATATCCGATCTCGCCGACCTTAAGTATTTCCGACGCGAAAATGGGCAGCAGGGCGGTCGCCCCGCCCAATAGGACAGCGAAGAGGTCTAAGCCGATTGCGCCGATGATAATCTGGCGCGACCAGATATATTTCAGACCGGCGAGCAGAAGGTCAATGGTCACCGGATCTTTGCTGATGATTTGCGTGTTCGTTCTTATTAGGAGTGTCAGAAGCGAAGATGTGATAAAAAAGCCGATCGTAATTGCATAAACAACATCAATACCCAGGATGAGCAGGCCGGCCATCAAGGCCGGTCCCCCAATTCTAGCGATATACGTTGCGGTGGCTGACCAGGAGATTGCATTTGCAAAGTGTTCTTTGGGTACCAAAACGGGAACGATGGCGTTTAGGGCTGGTGCCTGAAAGGCTCGAGCTATGCCAACGATCACTAAAAGGGGCAGGATGGTTATTCGGCTTGCAACATCAGTTAGCGTGATCGCGAATAGTCCAGAAGCTACAATTGTCATACCGATCGAACAGAAAGCGATAATTCTTTTGCGCTGAAACCTGTCTGCCATAACCCCTGAAATCAGAAACAAGGCAAAAAATGGCGTAAACTGGACCAGTCCGACAAGGCCCAGGTCAAACGGGTCTTTTGTCAGTTTCCACATTTGCCAGAGCACGGTTGCATTCAGCATNTCCGTGCCAAACACGCTGAGGACACGCGCAAACCAGTAGCGGGTAAAATCCGGATTGGAAAAGGCGATACGTCCAGACTTGCTATCTAGTCTGGAGGGTTCTGAAGGTGAGGAGGTGTTTGCCAAGTGCTTTGATATCCGCTGGCTGAAGGGCTAGGAGGTAGGGGGCCGCCTAACTTTTGTCCAGCGGTAAATGTATAAACCGAGCATTCCAGGATCTGATTTTAGTGGAAATCCCGTGAGGTGGGGATAATCCGACCGACTGTTTTACCATCAGAATCCGGGACGTCGCCTAATGNCAGATAACCGAGACGGTGGGAATAGTCTGCCATCGTCTCAGACACAATATGTGTGACAATACCCTCGCGCTGAACTTGTCCCCGGACACCGATCAAGCGGCCCCCCAGAACCACCCGCCGAAACTCTTCCATCCTATCAGGCCAGACGATCAGATTGGCGACCCCAGTTTCGTCTTCGATGGTGATGAAAACCACACCTTTTGCGCTGCCGGGCCGTTGGCGAATAAGCACAGCGCCCGCCACATCGACGCTACGGCCCGTCGGAATGTCCGTCAAAGCGGCGCAGGGAGTAAACCCCTCTGCGTCGAAATGAGGGCGTAATAAGGCCATCGGATGGGCTTTGAGAGACAGTTTCATGGCAAGGTAATCGTCTGCAACCTGCTCGCCGATCTGCATTTTGGGGAGCGTTACCGCAGGCTCCGAACGGGTGCCACCGCTGGGAAGTTGCTGGAAGAGAGGAAGGGGCGGAACATCGGCGAGCCCTTTGACCACCCATAATGCCTGGCGCCGGTCCAGACCCAGTGATTGGAACGCATCTGCACGAGCTAGCCGTTCGAGGGCTGACCGTTTTAACCCGGTTCGCTCCTGTAACTCGCTGATGTCCTTGTATGCCTCTGCCCTGCCCTCCGTAAGAACAGCGACGGCCTCTTTCCGCAGCCCCTTGATCTGCCTCAGTCCAAGCCGAAGAACGGTCTTAGCGTCGTCTGCATGGCGCCATAGGGGCGGGAATGGGGACGGGGACGCCGCTGCCGTTTCCAGCGTGCAGTCCCAGGTGCTGTCATTGACGTCTGGTTCACGCACTTCGACCCCATGATCCCGGGCATCNCGCACGAGCTGGGCAGGTTTGTAGAAGCCCATGGGCTGGCTGTTCAGGATGGCTGCGCTAAAGGCAGCGGGATAATGGCACTTCAACCACGCGGACACGTAAACCAGCAACGCNAAACTNGCGGCGTGNGATTCNGGAAANCCNTAGTCACTGAANCCNTCGATTTGNTTGAAGCANNGTTCGGCGAAGTCNNGTTCGTANCCGTTNNTNATCATGCCNTCGATGAAACGTTCCTTGTANANNGGCAAGGTNCCGTTGCGGCGAAANGTGGCCATGGCCCGNCGNAGNCCNTCGGCTTCTCCCGGNGTNAAACCGGCNGCAACAATNGCNATTTTCATNGCNTGCTCNTGAAACAAAGGCACGCCNAAGGTTTTGTGGAGCACGTCCTTCAAATCCTTGTTCGGATAAAAGACTTTTTCCTTGCCGTCCCGGCGCCGGAGATAGGGATGCACCATATCTCCCTGGATCGGGCCGGGGCGCACAATGGCCACCTCGATCACCAAATCATAATAGGTGCGGGGTTTGAGGCGTGGCAGCATGCTCATCTGGGCCCGGCTTTCGACCTGAAAGACACCGACCGAGTCGCCGGCACACAGCATGTCATAGGTCTCCTTGTCTCCCTGGGGAATGTTGGCAAGGGTGAGTTTCCGGTCGTGGTGCTGTTCGATGAAATCGAAGGCGCGGCGGATGCANGTCAACATGCCAAGCGACAACACATCGACTTTGAGGATGCCGAGGGCATCCAGGTCATTCTTATCCCATTCGATAACCGTGCGGTCCTGCATGGCAGCGTTTCCAATCGGCACGACCGTGTCCAACGGCTCCTTTGTGATGACGAAACCGCCTGTATGTTGGCTCAGGTGGCGCGGGAAACCGGCAATTTGCTGGGTGAGTTCCAGGACCAGTCGAAGNATCGGGTCTGCTGGATCCAGGCCGACCTCCCGGATATTGACCTCATCCATGTCAATGCTGCTGGACCGTCCCCAGGCTATGGCAGAGGACAAGGCTTGGATGGAGTCTTCTGTCAGACCCATGACCTTGCCAACTTCCCGGAACGCGCTCTTGGCGCGGTACGTGATGTGCGTTGCCGTAATTCCCGATCGATCCCGGCCGTATTTTGCGTAAATATACTGGATAACCTCTTCCCGCCGTTCGTGCTCAAAATCCACATCAATGTCNGGCGGTTCATCCCGTTCCGNGCTGACGAACCGCTCAAACAAAAGATCAATTTCCAGGGGNTTCACCGATGTGATGCCCAACATGTAACAAACAGAGGAATTGGCGGCAGACCCTCTGCCCTGGCACAGGATCCCGCGTTCCCGGGCAAAACGGACAATGTCGTGTATGGTGAGAAAATAGGGGGCGTANTCCAATTCCGCGATGAGATCCAATTCATAGGCCAACTGGCTCTTGATTTTGTCTGGAACACCGTCCGGATACCGCAGCTTGNCCCCGGCCCAGGTTAGGCGGCCAAGCTCTTCTTGTGGTGTGCTGCCGACAGAGGTCGGATCGATCGGATATTCATAGCGAAGCTCCTCCAGGTTGAAACGGCATTGATCGGCGATGTGAACCGTGTTGGCGATGGCGTCTGGANGGTCCGNAAANAGGCGTGCCATCTCGTCACCAGATTTCAGATGACGTTCCTCATTGCCGTGCAGCAGATACCCNGCCTCATGGATCGTACAATGCTCCCGGATACAGGTCAGAACATCCTGAAGCGCTTTCCGTCCAACGGAATGGGCGTGCACATCGTTGGTCGCAACGAGTGCCACGCCCAACGAGTCGGCAAGGGCGGCGAGACGAGAAATACGAGATTTGTCATCACCAAAATATAAATAATTAACAGACAGATAAATATTTTTATTAATCTTATTTATAAAGAATGAAAGGGTTGTCTTGAAATTTGAATCCAGGGCATCCGGCGGGATCACAACGAGGACCTGGTCCTTACCGCTCTCGAAGATCTCGCCGTGCAGAACATCGTTCAGAAAAAGATGACAGTCGCCTTTTTCGGCACGCCGTTTGCCGAGAGTCAGGAGCTGAGAAAGTCGCCCATAGGCGGCTCTGTTTTGGGGAAAGCAGAGAATATCGGGACCATCCTCCAGTTCGAGCCGGACGCCGACGATCATGCGGATGCCGTGGTCCCGGCAGGCGACAAACATGCGCGCTGCGCCAGCCAGGGTATTCCGGTCGGCAATGGCAATGGCTTCGTGTCCCAGTACCTTTGCCTGGATTGCCAGTTCATGCGCGTGGGACGCCCCTCGCAGGAAGCTGTAATTGCTGGTGACCTGAAGTTCGACATAGGGGGTCATGCTGTTCACGCAAAAAAGCCATGGATGTACCAGGCTGGAGGGAGACCTGGGTGGTAGAGACCTTCCCGGTAGAGCCAGAAGCGCTTTCCGTCTTCATCTTCTACCCGGTAGTAATCCCGCACATTGTTGCTGAGCGGTCGGGTATCCCGGTTATCCCCCTCAATGCGCCACCATTCCGGGGTTATCCGCTCCGGGCCTTCGGCCGCGCGCACCCGGTGTTGCCGCCGAAGCCAGCGGAACAGAACTGGCGGGCCATCGGGCACGGGTGCCATCACCTCGATGGGCAGGGGCTGCACCAGCAGTTGCAGTGGCCGGGTTGGGCGGCGGGCGGGACCGGACCAGTCCTGACGATCTGTTCCTGGAGCCCCAGACGCGGGTATTTCCCGACTCGCCCGCTCCGGCAAGTGGCTTTT
>NHHQ01000024.1 GCA_002170915.1 Rhodospirillaceae bacterium TMED167
CGGCGGGCGGACCTGAGAAGGCCGCCATCAAGGGCTTCCGAGATATAAAAATATGACATTTTGGCGTGTTCTTTTTTTGCTAAGCGGCTTGGCTATTCTCATGCCGCTCATCATTGACATATTTCTCCCATCAATACCCGCCATCGCGGCAGCTTACGGCGTGGATACCGGCGAGGTTCAGCTAACCCTCGCCTACATCAATTTTGGTGCGGCCCTTGGGCAAGTGATTTATGGCCCCTTGGCAGACCGCTACGGCCGGCGGCCGGTAATCGTCAGCACGATGGTGCTTTTCAGCGCCGCTGGTTTTGGATCTGCCCTCGCCCCCTCCATCGAGTGGCTCAACGCCTGGCGGTTCCTGCAAGGCCTGGCGGCAGCAGCCGGCATGATCATCATCCGGGCCATCGTACGGGACCTCTACGATGGCGTCCGAGCAACAAAAATGCTTGCATACACCTTCATGACCGGCAGCATCATGCCCATCGCCGCACCCATTGCGGGGGGCTTTTTGACGGTCTCTATCGGTTGGGAGATCAATCTTTATATCATCGGAGCCATTGGGCTTTTAATAACCCTCGGTCTCTGGATCTGGCTGGACGAAACTGGAGAACGGGAGCGGAACGCCCTTCAAATAGGCGCCATGATCGCCGCCTATCAAACACTGTTACGGTCCCGCCGGTTTCTCACCTACGCTTTTGTAGGGATTGGGCCCTTCGCCGGCCTGTTTGCCATTTTAACCAGTCTCTCTTCCGTGCTGATCGAGTTTATGGGCGTGAGCCCGGATACGTTCGGTCTTCTCTTTGCCGCCGTCATGCTGGGCAACTTGACAGCATCCTGGCTGGCAGGGCGATGGGCAGAAAGCGTGGGTGGTAACCGCTTGATCATTAGCGGAAGTGTGATTTGCCTAATATCTGGCATCGCCGCAATTGGCGTCGTGCTGCTCGGATGGAGTTCTCCCGCAGGTATTGTGCTGCCGTCACTGGGATTCATGGTGGGGTTTGCCCTTTTGATACCGGCTGCCACCGCAGGCGCCATGTCCCCATTTGCGCACATGGCAGGACGAGCATCTTCGCTGATTGGCTTGGCGCAATATGGTGCCGGCGCCGCAGCATCCATGGTGATGGGTTTGTCCGCAGACGGCACTGATGTCCCGTTGAGCGCGGCTTTAGCTATATGTGGCGTGTTGAGCCTTTTTGCAATTATTTTGATGCTGACGGACCGCGAAAAATAGGTTTTCCGAACGGCTTGGAGCGAATAGGCTCTGCTCCAGAGCATTACATATGGAACCGAATATCCGATGAATTTTGAAACAGGCCAGCCTGTCCCCCGCACCGAAGATCCCCGCCTCCTGAAAGGCGCAGGAAAATACACCGACGACTTTAACTATCCGCATCAGACCCACATGATCGTGGTGCGATCGCCACACGCCCATGCAGACATTAAAAATATTGATACCACGCCAGCCCTCGCCGTGCCCGGTGTTGTGGCGGTGCTGACGGGTGAAGATTACGATGCGGACGGAATGGGCGAGATTATGGGCGGCTCTCCGCGGCAACGCCGGGATGGCACGCCCATGTACCGCCCCCCTCGGCCGGCGCTGACCCGGGATCGGGTGCGTCATATCGGCCAGGCTGTCGTCTTGGTCATCGGCGAGACCGCCGACGCGGCAAAAGACGGGGCCGAGGCCGTCGTAATTGACTACGCTCCCCTTCCCCTCTCGTTGAGCGGAGCGGAGGGCGAGCCCGTTCTTTGGGATGAAATCGGCGATCATGAGAGTTTTGTGTATGAAGTTGGAGATAAAGAAGTTACCGAACAGGTCATTGCTGGCGCCCCACATGTCATCAGACAAAAATTCGTGGTAAACCGCATTACCGCCAACAGTATGGAACCGCGCGGGGCCATCGGGCTCTATGACCCTGGCAATGACCGTTACACCATCCATACGGGCCATCAGCGGCCCTGGGCGTTCCGCACCAGCCTCACCAAAAACACGTTCAAGATTGGCGAACATCAGCTCAGCCTGATCACCGGTGATATGGGCGGCTCGTTCGGCATGAAGGGCTCAATTTATCCCGAAATACCCCTCGTCGGCTGGGCCGCCAAGCGCATCGGACGGCCGGTGAAATGGGTGGCAGACCGGGGCGAGGGCATCTCCTCTGATGACCATGCCCGCGACAATGTGACGGTAGCTGAGCTTGCCCTGGACCAAGACGGCAATTTTCTGGCCATGCGGGTGAGTACGGAGGCTAATCTCGGCGCTTATGTGTCGTTTATGGGAATGGGTCCTTCGACCGGCAACATCGGCGGGTTGGCAGGTGTCTATACTACGCCAAATATGTTCGTGGAGGTCGTTGGCCGCTTCAGCAACCTCAATCCAATCTCGCCATACCGGGGCGCCGGGCGACCCGAAGCCTCTTATGTCATGGAACGGATGATCCACTTGGCGGCCAGAGATCTCAAGATGGATCCAATTGAGCTTCGCCGCCGTAATATGATTGCGCCCGACCAGATGCCGTATAAAACGCCACTGACCTTCACCTACGACTGCGGGGAGTTCGAGGCCATGATGGACGCCGCGCTGGCAAAAGCCGACCGTGCCGGTTTCGATGCCCGCCGAGCGAAGACCGCAGAGAATGGTTTGTTACGCGGCATCGGCGTTTCCTGTACGGTCGAGCAAGCTGCCGGCGCACAACCAGAAACAGCGGAGATGCGATTCGATCCGTCGGGCACGCTGACGCTGCTCGTCGGCTCCACACCGCACGGTCAGGGTCATGAAACCATCTACAAACAGCTGATCGTTGAAAAACTGGCCATCGATCCCACAAATATCCGGGTCATCGAAGGGGATACGGACAAGGTCTCGTTTGGAACTGGAACCGGCGGCTCCAGGACCGCCAGCATCGGCACCTCGGCCGTGCTGGAGGCCATCGGTAAAGTCGTAGATAAAACGCTCAAAGTTGCCGCGCATTTGCTAGAAGCCTCGGATACGGACATAGAGTTCGCCCATGGCGCCTTTACCGTCAGCGGAACGGACAAATCAATCTCCTTCACAGAAGTCGCACAAAGCACCTTCCAGCCGGCAAAAATTCCCGATGGAATGGAACCTGGCCTCTATGAAATAGCCACCTTTAACCCTAAAAAAGCGAACTTCCCAAATGGGTGCCATGTTTCGGAAGTCGAGATTGATCCAGATACTGGNACAGTGAAAATCGTTAAATATACTGTGGTGGATGATGTCGGTTTCGAGATCAACCCGTTACTCGTCAAAGGACAGGTTCATGGCGGTATCGCCCAGGGTGCAGGCCAGATATTGATGGAGGATCTCCACATTGACGGCGCGGGCCAACCCCTCGCCGGAACATTTATGGACTATGCCATGCCTCGGGCGGACGACTTTTGTTATTTTGACGTGGAAGGTCGTCCTGTGCCCACCGAGACCAATCCGTTGGGCGCAAAAGGCGCCGGAGAGTGCGGGACGGTAGGCTCTATGCCATCAGTTATGAACGCCATCATCGACGCCTTGTCACCGTATGGGATCTCCCACATCGACATGCCAGCCACGCCAGAAAAAGTCTGGCGGGCGATACAGGAGCATCTAACTAAGCGTTAAAACCGCCATCCGCCATAAAGACGCTGCCGGTGGAAAAGCTACTCATGTCCGATGCTAAAAATAGAACCGATCTGGCCACCTCATCCGGTTCGGAATGACGGCCGAGGGGTATCATCTGGTTGAGCATGGCGGTCGCATCAACGTCCATCATGTTGCTCATGCGATCTTCTATGGCTTGCTGGAAGTCGTTGGAGATGGGCCCGGGAGCGAGAATATTTACCCGTATATTTTGGGGGGCAACTTCCCGGGCGACGCAGCGCACCATGCCCACAAGCGCATGCTTGGAAGTGATATAAGCGACTGAGTTCGGTCGCGCCTGAACCCCCATAATACTTGAGGTCACAATGACGGACCCGCCGGAGCGCATGTGNGGAATGGCGTATTTCAATGCTAGGAAAGAGCCTTTGATGTTCACGTCCATCACCTTATCAAAGATATCCTCNGGATAGTCCNCGATNGGCGCGTTGGTGCCACTAACGCCGGCATTTGCGAACATGAGATCAATCCNGCCCCANGCTTTCACGGCNTTGGTGATNTAGGCCTCGGTATCNTTCNGTCGGGTGACGTCAGCCNNCTGGGTNAGNACCTCCCCCGCCAATCCGCNTGCNGCNGCATCCAGNTCANCCTGNGANTNNTCCACCAGGAGNACCTTNGCACCNTCAGCCAACAATNCNCGCGCNCTNGCTAANCCTAAACTTCCAGCACCGCCCGTAATGANGCAGCCTTTTCCATCCATGAGCGCCATATCAGCGTTCTCCCTATAAAGATTATCAGCGCATCTTATCCCCCTGCCCCCCGACCGTCAGGCATTTTTGTCATAAGGCACGCCGCCCCAGAATTTGGCTAACCTGTTCTCGACCTTTCGCCAGAAAAAAGGCATCCTTGCCTGGGCATTCGGCGTTCTCTGAGAGGATAATCCGGTGCTCACTGCTTGGTGCGGCGGCGCGGCAAATTTGGCGATTATTCCAAACTCAAACCGAGTTGATGACACGAGGGAAGGTATCTATGACTCAAAAATACACTTTTCGGCTAGGCGGATATGGACCAGCCTCCACATCATTTAGTCAGGCGCTGAATTATATTGGCGGTAAACTTGAAGCCGCCTACGGCGACGACGTAGACGTCAAATACATTTATAACATTATGGATATCGGCTACCGGGCTGATGAGATCATCACCCTCGTGGAAGACGGCTTCCTCACGCTCGGGTACCAATCGTCAAGTTATCTGACCAGCCGTGTGCCAGAACTGGGATTTGTCGACCTGCCCTTCCTCTTCCCTGACAACGAATCGGCCCGTGCGGCGATTGACGGCGATCTCGGCACTTACCTCAGTCACAAAACGGAAGACCGCATCAACTATAAGATTTTAGGCTACTTCGAGAACGGCTTCCGCCATATCTCCAACAAATTGCGGCCCATTCATGGGCCTGCGGACATGACGGATATGAAAATCCGTGTGCTGCCAAGCGATGTGCAGGCACGAACGTTCCAATTGTTGGGCGCCGATCCGAAAATTCTGGATCTAACCGAAGCGATCGCAGGGGTTACCAATGGCAGCCTGGATGCACAGGAGAACCCCTTTGCCAATACGGTGACCTATGGCATTCATAAGTTCCACCTCTTCCACACCATTTCGAACCACTTCTATATCTCTCGCAGCATCTTTGCGAACCGGACAGCCTATTATTCCTGGCCTGAAGAAATGAAGCATTTCATGGAGAAAACCGTGTCCGAAGCGGTCGCTATCCAGCGTGGCCAGGCAGAGCAAGAAGCCATCGAGTGTCGACAGGCAATCGAAGCGGAGGGCTGCCAAATTAATGAGCTGACACCGCAAGAATTGGACATTTTCACCGCCGCCGTGAAGCCCCAGCATGACGAAGCGCGGGCTGTCTATGGCGATACCATGTTCAAGATGATTGAACGCTGAAAATTATGAAAATGAGGATGGGTAGGATCTAACAAGTAGTGCCACCCGCCGATGGTGAAGGGCGCTCCCCCTGCAGATAGGGCGTTTACTCAGCCGCTTCGGCGTAGTCGCTCATCGGCGGACAGGCACACTGCAAAGAACGGTCTCCCGCGACATTATCAACACGCCCGACCACGGGCCAGTATTTATCCACTTTTACGAAATCCAGTGGAAAGAACGCTTGCTCCATACCATAGGAACGATTCCAATTCTCGCTGAGTTCACGGGCCGTATGCGGTGCCCGCCGGGTGACACATTCCTCGACAGCGATCCTGCCACTTTCAACCTCTGCAATCTCACTCCGAATGGCAATCATCGCGTCACAAAACCGGTCGAGCTCCTCTTTATCTTCGCTCTCCGTGGGTTCGATCATTAAAGTGTTGGGCACAGGCCAGGACATGGTCGGCGCGTGATAGCCATAATCGACCAGCCGCTTCGCCACATCTTCGACGCTGACACCCGTCTGTTCCTCAATTTGGCGAAGATCAATGATACACTCATGAGCCACGTCGCCGCTAGCCCCCGTGTAGACGATGGGATAATGGTCTTTGAGACGCTGCGCGACATAATTGGCGTTTAAGATCGCCACTTTGGTCGCCCGGGTCAGCCCATTTCCCCCCATCATCGTGATATACGCCCAACTAATAGGCAGGATCATGGCAGAGCCCCAAGGCGCGGCGGATACAGCACCCTCTTGCCCGGCGTCCCCCGCTGCAGGATTGACGCCATCGACCACACTGTGACCCGGCAAGAAAGGCGCCAAATGCGTCTTCACACCGATCGGGCCGACCCCCGGGCCACCGCCTCCGTGGGGGATACAGAAGGTTTTATGGAGGTTCATGTGACACACATCCCCACCAATATCAGACATTTTTGCAATGCCAACGAGAGCGTTGAGGTTCGCGCCATCGATGTAAACCTGTCCACCATTGTCGTGAACGATCTGGCAAATTTCCTTGATCCGCTCCTCAAAAACACCATGGGTCGACGGATAAGTGATCATAAAAGCGCCGAGTTCTGCGGCATTGGCTTCTGCCTTGGCTTTGAGATCATCCACGTCCACGTTACCGTCTTCATCACTCTTGACAGCGACAACATCGAAACCGGCCATCACAGCGCTCGCCGGGTTGGTTCCATGGGCCGAATTCGGGATGAGACAGACGGTCCGATTCTGGTCCCCGTGCGCATCATGGAACCGGCGAATGGCGATAAGCCCGGCATATTCTCCCTGACTGCCAGCATTGGGCTGCAAAGATACCGCATCAAAGCCCGTCACTTCGCATAGCATCTCCTCAAGTTCTTCGAAGAGTTGCTGGTAGCCCTGCGCCTGATCCAANGGCGCAAANGGGTGCATGTGNGCAAACTCNGGCCAACTCAGNGGAATCATCTCGGACGCCGCATTGAGCTTCATNGTGCAGGACCCNAGCGGGATCATGGACCGATCAAGCGCGATGTCCATGGATTGCAGCTTACGCATATAGCGCAACANTTCCGTCTCGCTGTGATAATGGCTNAAAATNGGATGGGTCAAATATGGCGTGGTCCGNACCATGGCGTCCGGAATNNCNTNCTCGANCTCNCCGTCAATTTGCGCCGNCGAGAGCATATNNCGGGACTTAGANGANAAACACCGCCACACNGTCTCNATCTCGGNNGGGCTCGTGGTTTCATCCAGNGAAATACCCACATGATCGGCGTCCACAATCCGCAGATTAATGCGGCGTTCAAGCGACCTGGCATGAACGCGTGCCGCCTGCCCCGGCACCCGAACGGTCAAGGTGTCAAAAAATCCCGCCGTCACCACATCCATGTCCAATCGCCTTAGACCTTCCGCTAAAATCGACGTCAGCCGGTGAACACGGGCAGAAATGCGCGCTAGCCCATTAGGGCCATGATAGACAGCATAGAATCCTGCGATGACCGCCAACAGAGCCTGTGCTGTGCAAATATTGCTAGTCGCCTTATCTCGCCGGATATGCTGCTCCCGGGTTTGCAAAGCCATGCGGAGCGCCCTGCGTCCCTCAGAGTCCACAGACACGCCAATGATGCGCCCCGGCATAGTGCGTTTGTGGGCATCATGCGTGGCAAAAAAAGCAGCGTGAGGCCCGCCGCAGCCCATGGGCACGCCAAACCGTTGTGCGGAGCCGATGGCGACATCAGCCCCCCACTCTGCAGGCGGCTTCAACATAGTCAGGGCGAGCAGGTCCGTGGCGGCCACAGTCAAGGCTTGGGCCGCCGACAAGCTTGCAGCAACTGCCGAAAAATCACGCACCTCGCCGGAAGAGCCTGGATAAGAGACCAAGGCGCCAAACAGATTTTCTGCAACGAGATCTTCAAACGGATCGCCTACATGGACCTCAATCCCCAGTGCCTCGGCACGGGTTTTAATAACATCAATGGTCTGAGGATGCGTGTCCTGATCCACAAAAAAACCACTGGCTTTGGATTTTGACACGCGCCGGGTCATGGTCATGGCTTCGGCGGCGGCCGTTGCTTCGTCGAGAAGGGAGGCGTTCGCCAAATCAAAGCCGGTTAAATCCATCACAACTTGCTGGAAGTTCAACAAGGCCTCCAGGCGACCCTGGCTCGCCTCCGCCTGGTAAGGTGTATAGGCCGTGTACCAGCCCGGATTCTCGAAAACCCGGCGCAGGATAACCGGCGGCATATAGGTTCCGTAATAGCCCATGCCGATCATCGAGGTGAACACTTCGTTTCGGCCCGCCATTTCGCGCAGATACGATAGCGTTTCATGCTCGCTTTTTGCCGGAGCGAGATTGAGGGCTCCCGCCATCCGGATCGAGTCCGGCACGCAACGGTTGATGAGTTCGTCCAGACCGTCAGCGTTCAGCTGCTGAAGCATATCTCTCATCTGATCTTTCCGGGGCCCGATATGGCGGGGTACAAAAGCCTCCCGGTCGACAAGTTCGTTGAGGGTAAGACGTTCCTGGCTCATGGCATCTCATCCGTTAAGAGACAGCGTCCGGCGGGAGCAGAACGCTGTAAAAAGATTTTGTAAGTTATGTAATTTTTGGGATTATCCGCGACCCTCCTGCCCACTTCAAGGTATCTCTGTCCAGAGCGGGATCGAAGGGTGCATCTCATGGGAGAATCTATCATTTTGAGACACTTAGCGCTTATAATTATGGGAGACAAACGGCAGTTCAACAATGGTTCCGGCAAGCTCCCGGTTGCGGACCTTGAGAATCACAGATGTCCGCGGTTCAGCGTAATCACTGTCAACATATCCCATGGAAACCGGACCGCCCGTCGTCGGGCCAAACCCGCCACTGGTCACGACGCCTATGGTTTGTCCGCCGCCCGTGCAAATTTCCGTTCCCTGCCGCGCTGGGGCGCGGCCACCGGGCCGGATGCCGACGAGCTTCCGGGATGGACCAGCAGAAAGTTCAGCTAGAATCCGTTCGACGCCGGGGAAGCCGCCCTGCTCCCGCCGGCGTGTTTGGATAGTCCAAGGAAGGTTGGCCTCCACCGGCGACGTGGTGGCGTCAATGTCATTCCCGTAGAGACAAAGTCCAGCTTCCAGCCGAAGCGTGTCCCGAGCCCCAAGGCCGGCAGGCCCAACATCCGGATGATCCAGCAGCGCGGCGACAATTTCCAGGGCATTGCTGTCAGGCAGGGATATTTCAAATCCATCTTCGCCGGTGTACCCAAGCCGGGAGACGCGGCAAGCAAACCCCGCCCAATCGCACATGACTGTTTCCATGAACCCTAAATCCCTTACCGCCGGCACGAAGGCCGCAACAGCAGTCTCTGCCTTCGGGCCCTGCACGGCAACCAAGGCCCGGTCCGTCAGTTCGACGACATCAACATCTGGGAGGGCCGTACGCATATGACCAATATCTTGATCCCGCATGGCGGCATTGACCACGACATATAAATGATCGCCCACATTGGAGACGATCAAGTCATCCATTATCCCGCCATCCTCATTGGTAAGCAGAGTATAACGTGCCTTCCCCTCCTTTAGGCCATCGATCGTGCTCGGCACGAGTGTTTCCAGAGCCTTGGCAGCATGACTGCCCCAAAGCTCGACCTGGCCCATATGAGATACATCAAACAAAGCGGCTTTTTCCCGGCACTGGGTATGCTCTTTGATAATGCCCGAATACTGCACCGGCATGCTCCAGCCAGCGAAATCAACCATCTTAGCGCCGAGTTCGACGTGTAGGCTGTGGAGGGACGTTTGTTTGAGCGTATCAGTCATGGTTAACCCTCCCAACGGGCATTTGAACGATCGATATGTTAACGGTCATACACGCGTTTAACAGTATACATTTTACCTGGATCCATTACATAAAAGCATCAGTCCTCGCAGCCTATTTCAGGCGCTCTTCCAGAATATGGCGCTGAATTTTACCGGATGTGCTGCGCGGCAGGTCATCCATTTCAATAAAGTAAACTTCTTTGGGCAATTTGTAATTTGCAATACGGCCCCGACACATGCCGACCACGTCTTCGGTCGTTAAGGCTTGGTCACTCCGGGCGGCAAAGACTACCGGAACCTCACCCCATTTCCCGTGCGGTTTTCTGACTACAGCTACGTCGAGGATACGCTCATCTGCCATAATATGCTGTTCAATCTCGGCGGGGTAAATGTTCTCCCCACCCGACTTGATCATGTATTTCACTCGGTCCACAAAGTCGAGTGTTCCGTCCGGATTGCGCCGAAAGACGTCCCCCATATGGAACCAGCCGCCCCGGAAGGCATCTTGGTTGGCCGCATCATTGCCCCAATAACCGGAGAAAACACTTGGGCCACGGATAGCCAGTTCCCCGGGTGAGCCATCCGCCACATCATTGCCATCGGGATCCACAAGGCGTATCTGGCAAAAATCATTTTGTTTTTTCGATAAGCTCTCCGGCGCTTCGCCCACGGGGATGAGGCTCGCCGACGCCGGCGGGTTGCCTGTTTCCGTGGATCCAAAGGTATTGAAATAAGGGGCGTTCAGAAGTGTTGTAATTTCCTTCAAAAGTGGACGGGGCACCAGATCCGCCATGGCGCCAATCAGGCCAATGGGCTTTGGTTTAGCGTCCCGGGCTTTGAAGTGAGAGATAAAATCTTCGATCATGCCCGGCACCACCGTCACATAATGCACTGCATATTTCTCGATCGCATCAATCATCTTGTCGGCGTCATAGCCGTCGATGATTACGATCTGGCCGCCACGCAAAAGTGTCGCCAATGTGAAATCGTTTGATCCCATATGGAATAAGGGTGACCAGGCAATAAAAGTATCATCCTTGGGCGCGCCGGTCTCCGTAGCAAAAATCAGGGCCCGCGCGACCATGGCCCGATGACTGATGAGCGCACCTTTAGGCATGCCGGTGGTGCCGCTGGTAAACAGGATACAGAGACCATCCTCTGCCTCGACGTAGACGTCGGGTACCTCTGCCGGATTAACGGCATCAAGCGCAGCCTCATAGCCAGGACCGATCACCAGATCGGTCTGCCAGCCGGCCTCTCTCAGCGGCGCGACAAACTCCTCGCCACTGACGATAAAGGACGGCGCCGTCAGGCCCGCACAATGAGCAAGCTCAGCTGGTGTCTGGCGCCAGTTAAGGTTGACAGAAATGACACCAATCTTAGCGGCCGCCAGTTCCACTTCCACAAACTCGATACTATTCCGGCTAAGCACACCTACCCGGTCCCCCCGGTCAAGTCCCCTGTCCAGTAAAACGCGCGCCATGCGGCTGCTGCGTTCATCCAGCTCTGCATAGCTCCGAGAACGCGCCCCTTCGATCAATGCTGTCCGGTCAGCATTAAGAGACGCCGACTCCTGGAATAGTCTGCCATAAGTCGCAGAACCAGCCTGGAAGACCTCGGGCGGCGGCGTGTAGGCGCCTTCCTTCGCGGTCATCGGGATTTACGTTTCCACCAGCGCCAACACACGCACCGGACTGCCAGATCCCTGGCGAATTTTGAGGGGCGGCGTGATAAAAAGTGCTCCTTGCGGGGGCAGTTGATCCAGGTTAGTAAGCGCCGGCAGGCCGAACCGGCCATGACCATGCATCAAATGGTGACATGGAAAAGGAATATTAAAATGCTGCGCTTGGCCGGCATCCGTACCAACGGCTTCACAGCCGAACCCCACCACGTCGCGCTCCTCAATAAGCCAGGGCACGAGATCCATATGCGGTCCCGGCGTATGTGCCCCGGTGTCATCTAAATTAAGATAATCAACAGGGTCGGATTTTAAGGACCAGTCCGTCCGCATGATCAGCCAGGAGCGGGCCGGGATTTTGCCATATTGCTCCTCCCATTCTTCGACCTTTTCGATGGTCAGGAGATAGTCAGGGTCCTCTTCCACTTCTCGGGTGCAGTCCACCACGCAAGCATGGGCCAAGAACATTTCAGGCGGAATAGTATCCGTCGCGTTATTGGGAAGATCCTTTCCGGAAATCCAATGGATTGGTGCATCAAAATGCGTCCCCGTATGCTCTCCGCAGGACATGTTATTCCAGTAGGTGTTGGGGCCGCGATGGTCATACCGAGAGATTTCTTCCAGCCGGAAGGGCCAGGATTGGCCCAATTCAGGCGGCAGGACAATAGTTGGCACCTTTTGATCCAGTGTCATCGTAAGGTCCACCACCCGGATGCCGCCGCCAGTGATAGCGCCCAGCAGGGAATTCAGCAGACCAGGGGAATTAGGTTCAGTCATTTTATACGCTCCTCGCCCGCTTAAAGCCGGATGGCCCGTTCAATTTCCTTGGGATTTTCCGCCAGGCGTTCGATAATTTCTTCTGCCACAGCACCGACAGGAATGTCTTCCAGCCCGCGCTCCAGTCCCTTGATAATGCGGTCTGCCGTCACGATGGGATCGAGTTTCGGCGGCAGCGCTAATTGGTGCCATTCATCCTCAATCGGCCCCAGGAAGGCATTCACCACGCGGACACCGCCGTGGGTCATTTCCGCCCGCAAGCACTGCGAAAGCGAAAGCGCAGCAGCCTGCGAGGCCGAATAGGTGCCAAGTTCCGGATTGTTTACCATAGAATAGGCGGACAGCACATTAAGCCAGGCCACTGCGCTATGCTGGCCATCGGCACCGCGCGACCGCATAACCGTGCCAAATAGACCGGCAAGCCGCATCAAGCCGTGGTAATGGATTTCCATTTCGTCATGGGCAACATTGATGTCGAACCGGTCCATCAGGCCGCCGGGCCGTAGATGATAACTGTTATTGATCATGATCTCGACTTTGTCGCCAATGGTCGCTGCCAGTTCCTCCACCGAATCCGTATCGGTCACATCGAGATCATAAACAGTGACCTTGTCGAGTTTTCTGAGTTCCGCAAGATAAGGGCTGGCCTTCCAGGGCTGCGCAACGCCAACATAAATGGCGCGCGCGTCACGCTTCAGCAGCGCTTTCGCGAAACCAAGGCCTAATTCGGTTTTGCCGTCTACAATGAGAGCACGGCGGTTTTTCGGATCAAACGTCATTTCTCTCAATTGAATATCATCCTCTTCACCGGGCGAGGGTTTCTCCGGCCTCGCGGCCATCACGGCATTTCCAGCACGGTCCAACCCGATGGACAACCGGACCCGCTCGCCAGGCACACAGTCCTCCGCAAGATGTACAACCATTGAGAGGTTCAGATCAGACCGCACAACACCGAGTCGCCAGGGCAACCGGTCCCGGAAAAATAAATCGTTTGAATGTTGGAGAGTAGTCTCGGCCAACAGCGTACCTCCGTTATCAACGTCTTTCCAATGGAGATCACCGCTGAGGCATTCCCGGCAAATTTGGCGGGGAGGATATTGCACCGCCCCGCAGGACGCGCAAGATTGTAAAGCAAACCGGCCTCGTGCTGCCATGGACGCCAACCCTTGCGCCTCACGCGACCGGTTACCCGGCGGCATGGTAGGCTGGCGTGTCCGTTTAACCGGATCTTTGCGTTTAGGCTTGGGTAGTGGCGTGGTCATGCGTCTGCCCTCCCGAGAATGACGGCCGAGGTACAAAGCCCCCGGTCATAGTTGATCATGCCAAAAAAGGCAGCGAGACCATGGCGGGGATTTTCAACCTGATGGCCTTGAACGTGACCTGTCAATTGGCGCAAGGTTTCAACAATCCCAATATAGCCGCCACCGGCGCCGGCCTGTCCGGTGGACAATTGCCCGCCGGATGTGTTGAAGGGAAAGTCACCGCTTTCCACGGTTAAATCCCGCTCACGCACAAACTTTGCGGCGTCTCCTTTTGCACAAAATCCCAGATCTTCTATTTGCATAAAACAGATCACTGGGTAATCGTCATAAGCCTGCATCAGATCGATATCGTCCGGTCCGAGCCCGGCCTGACCATAGAAGTCATCCACATCAACGGCCCAGCCGGCGCGATACTGGACGGGATCGTCAGGGAACGCGTTATGGCGCTCAATCGTCGCTTTAACCGTGACATAACTAAGGCCCAGAGACTTCGCGCGGTCGATGGACATAACCAAAAACGCTTCCGCCCCGGCACAGGGCATAACACAATCAAAAAGACGCAAAGGCTCTGCGATCAGGCGCGCATTAAGATAGTCGTCCATTGTGAGCGGTCGCTTCATCATGGCATGTGGCACGGGCAGCGCGTTCTGACGTTGAGCCACGCAAATACGGCCAAAATCCTCCCGCTCAGTGCCGAACTCAGTCATGTAGTGATCAGTTAGAAAGGCAAAGCTGGAATTAGGACCGCCGGAGCCATAGGGATATACCGCATCGTTGGCGAACTGGCTAAAGGTCGCTACGGTTTGCCGGAAGGTGTCCACATGATTGGTGTCGGCACCAATACAGGCTATGATTTCCGCATCTCCAGCTTGGATGGCCCGGGCCGCACGGCGAAGTGCAACCCCTCCGCTGGCGCCTCCCATTGGAATATGGTCAAGCCAGCGCGGCGACATACCGAGATGCTGTGTGAGCCCCACAGCCGTGTCCGGCGCCAAGGTAAAGCTAGATACACATAACCCATCGACGTCGTGCTTGCCGATGCCGGCATCCTCAATCAAGCCCGCTAGAGCACGGCCGCAAAACCAATGGGCACTCTTGATAGAGTAGCGGGTATAGGGCACCGTCACCGGCACACAAACTGCGACGCCCTCGTATCCCTGCCGTTTTGCCATTCCTTACAGATCCTTCGGATTTGATACAAATTGGTCAATAATTTCGTCGGGTGGGAGCGCAAAATCACTGGTACGGCTGACATTCAGGCCCGTTAGCCGGCGTAGCTTTACCGCCATCTCCGTCATCTTGACCAGAATGGGGATCCCGTTCATGACCGGCGCCCCCTCGACATTATGATTGAACAGTCTGCTGAACAATAGCATGGGGATGCCACCGCCCGGGATCAGCACATCCACACCTTGGGCCACCAACGGTTTGGCTTGGGCCTCGAATAACCTAGCCACTTCCACCTCACCTCCATCCTTGTCAAACGCAGCGAGAATGGCCCCCGGTTGAAATTCCATGGCATGCACTCCGGTCACCCGCTCGCGCAAGCCATACTTACCAATTTGATGGTGGAACCAGGGAATATAACGCGGATTGATTGTCACAATACCAACCTTCTGGCCCAATTGGCACGCGTACAACATTGAGGCCTCGCCTAGGCCGTGCACCGGAATATCAACTGACGCGCGAGCTTCGTATAAGCCAGGTTCCTGAAAATGTCCGATTGCGAAACCGTCATAACCGTCTTTTTCCGCCTGGATGGCATTGCAGATCATTTCCCGGCCAGTACGCCATTCTTCCAAGGAATGTGCGTAAGCATCGCCCGGCGTGATGCCGATTATTTCTACGACCGTACCCTCATCGACGATATCGTCCAGGTGTTTTTGCAAATGATCCCAGTAGGTCCCGGCTTGGTCCCGGTCAGTATAACTTTGATAGGCGATCCGAATAGGGTCCATTTGGTACGTCCGTATTTTTATTGCTTCTTTCCTATACCTTGCAGGATATCAAGGAATACCAGGTACACAAATACCCTTTAAAATCCACACCGCCGGTAAACCCATACATTCTCCCGAAAGGCGCGGGCGAGAAACATTCTATGAACTTCGTCGGCGCCGTCCACCAGGCGTGCTTGACGGTTAGAACGTTAAATCCATTCCTCCTAGTGATATTGGAGCGTCTTCAGGGAGAAAGGTCAAACCGTATCCCTTCAAACTGTATACCTATTGAAATTCTGGACATATATCCTCAGGATAGGGGCACAAACATCTCCCATTAAGTTAAAGAAAGCAGGGCCCCAGCCATGATAAAAACCGTTGCCCAACTTGTGGTCCAGTCGTTGATAGATAACGGGATTGATCAGTTATACTGCCTGCCCGGGGTCCAAAATGATGATTTCTTTGATGCCCTGTATGATGAACAGGATAAGGTCTCACCCATCCAAGCTCGTCATGAACAGGGTGCGGCCTAC
This sequence comes from Rhodospirillaceae bacterium TMED167, assembly GCA_002170915.1. Next base: position 15,985 of record NHHQ01000024.1, read on the forward strand.
ATGGCGCTCGGTGCCGCGCTCGCCACAGGTAAGCCGCAAGCTTGCTGCATCGTTCCGGGGCCTGGTTTTTTAAACGCCGCCTCGGCCATCGCTACAGCTTACTCCTCTAATGCACCGGTGATGACAATGGTTGGGCAAATACCGAGCGGCGCTATTGGCAAGGGCTTTGGACTGTTACATGAAATTGCGGATCAGAGTGGCATTCTGGCTGGATTAACAAAACACGCAACGATGATCTGCAACGGCGACGAAGCCGCCGGCCAACTCCGCCACGCCTGGGACCTACTTCGGAGCGGGCGCCCAAGGCCGGTCGGCATCGAAGTTCCCGTTAATATTTGGACCAAGATGGCTAAGGCAACGGCACCTGTTCCAAACGACGAAGTAACCACCCCGCGCCCAGACCCCTCGTCTCTGGACACCGCCATCAGTCTCATCTGCAACGCCAAGGCACCGATGATCGCCGTCGGATCTGGTGCCCAGGGCGTTTCCCAACTCGTTACCGAACTGGCAGAGCGCTTGAGCGCTCCGGTCACCGCGTTTCGTAACGGGAACGGTGTCGTTTCCAGCGACCACGCCCTACGCATTAATATGCCAACGGGCCATCGGCTTTGGCCTGATTGTGATCTGCTTATCGGCGTCGGAAGCCGGATGCAGGCCCAGCGTATGGGTTGGGGCTTGGACGAAGACGTTAAAATCATCCACGTCGATATCGATGAAGAGGAACTTACTCGTATCTCCACACCTGATGCCGCGATCCACGCCGATGCAGCAAACGCGTTGCCTCTTCTTATAGAAGCTCTCGGCGACCAACCGGACCGAACGGGTTGGGCTGAGAAGGTCGCGAGCGTCAAACAAGAAGTTCAAACAGCGTTATTGGCAGATCTGGCGCCACAGGCGGCCTGGCTCAGTGCCATTCGGGAGGCACTGCCCCGGGATGGCATTTTTGTCGATGAGTTGACCCAAATGGGATACGTCTCGCGCATCTTGTTTCCCACTTATAGCCCTCATACCTTCGTGAGCACGGGATATCAGGGCACTCTGGGCTGGGGAATCGCAGCCACAACCGGGGCTGCACACGCCCGCCGGGACGTACCAGTCGTTGGAATTGCAGGGGATGGCGGTGCCCTATTCACCATTACTGAACTGGCAACCGCCGTGCACCACAACATTCCCGCGACCTATATCATTTTCAACGATAACGCGTTCGGGAATGTCCGCCGGTTCCAAATAGAGCAGTACAACAACCGACCCATTGCATCGGATTTGACCAGTCCGGATTTTGTTGCGCTTGCCCGCAGCTTTGGCGTAACTGCAGAGCGGGCGGAGACACCAGATGCCTTAAAATCGTGCCTCAGGCGGGCAATCGCCAACGACGGCCCGAACTTAATCGAAGTTCCAGCACCTGCTGACCTTCCGTCTCCATGGCCACATATTATGTTGCCCAAAAACCGTGGAACCTAAGGCAATAAGGTAAAGACTATCCGCCAGCATTCGCCAGTCTTGATTTAAGTTTACCGAGGACCCGCCGCTGAGTATTTAACTTGATCGCAAGATGCCGAATGGAACTTGGGGTCCCCTCTTTGGCTTTTTTTAGCTGGAGGGGTTGCTCTAATTTAGTGGTGCTTTTTTGCAAACCCTTAACACGGTTTTGAATTAGTCATAATTATAAAGCTGCAGCAATCGTGACCTTCGACGATCCAAGCATTGCCGTCGGGGCCCACGTCGTTTCACACGCCCGCACCGCTGATTTTTAACCTGTGAGCGCCCTCGCGCTGATAAATGCTGTGATTTTTTGGCGTTGATCCGTTTCGACATTCAAACGCTTCTATTTTGCCCTTCGCCAATGGCATCGGTTGTGCCATCGATTCTAATCCAGTCTGATCTGTGATATCTCCAGATTCCGTCTCGATCATTAACCGCCCAGGGTAAGTCACTTGCGTGCGCATTCACTCAGACGGATTGCCCACCGACAAAAACCCATTTGTCGGACTTCCAGCGAAGCAATTTATATCCGTGGGGAGAGCGTTTCCCGCGTAACATCCGGGCGGCGTCCCCAACGACAAAAAGCTCACATCCTATGTTCGGCAGTTTTTGCGCATCGTTCGCCGTCGTCGAGGGACAAAACTAAAGGCCAAAAAGATCGGAAGGCACCTCAATTTCTGCCGCAAGATTACAACGCCAGACGTGGCACGTCCTTTCCCTGTACCCTCTTTGCCGCCGCCAATTAAGAGGGGCTCCAAAATATAGGACAGGTCATTGGCCTTGTTTAAGGCAAGGAAGGCACGATCACAGTGATGCGGGTCACTTTTCGAGACGATTTAAAAAGATTGATGCGGAATCAAGGACGGACGGCACCGCCAAAGATGGTTTGAACAGGCTGTCCATTCCCGATCCAGTAGGTGAGTTCTGCAGGCTCCGTGATGTCCCAGATAACAAAATCGGCGGCTTTGCCGATTTCTAAGGTCCCTGTATCAGCCTCAATGCCGAGCGCTCTAGCGGCATAAATGCTCACACCTGCGAGAGCTTCTTCCGGCGTCATCTGAAACAGGGTCGCCGACATGTTCATCATTGTGAGAAGTGATTGTGCGGGCGAGGATCCGGGGTTGAGGTCCGTCGCAATGGCGATGGGCACATTATTGTCCCTTAACGCATCCATCGGTGGCAGTTGGGTCTCTCGCAAAAAATAAAATGCTCCGGGCAGGAGTACCGCGACTGTTCCCGACGCCGCCATGGCCTCGACCCCGGCTTTATCGAGATATTCAAGATGGTCGGCAGAAAGGGCGCCATACTCGCAGGCAAGCTGTGTGCCGCCAAGGTTGCTCAACTGCTCCGTATGAGCCTTGACCGGTAAATTATGGGCGGCCGCTGTCTCAAAGACCCGCCGCGTTTCGTCAATGGTAAACCCGATACCTTCACAGAATACATCCACAGCATCAGCCAAGCCTTCTGCCGCTACCGCGGGGATCATCTCGCGGCAGACAAGATCGATATAGCCCGCGCTATCACCTGCATAATCTGCTGGCAGAGCATGGGCTCCCAGAAAAGTTGTTTTAACCCGGACCGGCAATTTCTCCCCCAACTTGCGGGCAACACGCAACATTTTCATTTCGGTCTCAGTGTCGAGCCCATAGCCCGATTTAATTTCCACTGTTGTTACGCCTTCACTCATCAGGCGCTGGAGTCGGCGTTCCGCACGCTCAAAGAGCGCGCGTTCGGTCTCCTCCCGCGTGGCCATCACAGTGGACCGGATGCCCCCACCCGCTCTGGAGATTTCCTCGTAACTGGCCCCCTTTAAACGAAGTTCAAATTCTCTCACCCGGTTTCCACCGAAGATCAGATGTGTATGGCAATCAATAAGACCCGGCGTCATCCATTGGCCTCCGCAGTCCCGAACGGTTTCCGCGAGATCATCAGCGCGCCCGGGCAGATCCGCCAGGGGGCCGAGCCAAGCGATTTTGCCGTCATCGACGGCAAGGGCCGCAGTCGATTGCAAACCGTAGGCCTCTCTCCCGCCGGTCATCGTTGCAATATTCACATTGATCCAGAGTGATTGCCATTGTGCCATTGAACACGCTTACCCATCAGTTTTCTGTTTATACCGCACGAATATTACATCGGTCAGCTTCGACGCTCCCCAGAGCGTAACGCGAATGGCCCGGGGGATGAACACCAAAATATTTACGTCGCTTGATGTCATAGCACGCCCATCACATGCGCCAATGAACGTGTCTCGCGCCCAGCCCGGCATCGGAAAAGGTATCAGATCTGGCCGCTGGCCTGACGGAGTAACTGTGCGAGGTTCTAGTGACGGCTCAACCATCTCCACGTCAATACGAGACACTTGCGACCTGGCAGATCTCTCGGTTTAATAAGATGCCGATCTCGAATTGTTGTACCGTCCTGGACCGGTCTTCAGCCGGGATCAAAGCCGGATAAGAGGTTTCTGCCAAATGCCCCAAACCTATCAATTTGATCACCTACTTTCAGCTGGTGGTTGGCTCTCGCCGGGGTGCGTCTCGGTGGATGATGGAGGCATAATAACCGCTATTTCCAAAGATCCAGACAGTAATGCCGAGAAACTGTCTGGTGCCTGTATTCCCGGCATGCCCAACCTTCATTCCCACGCCTTTCAGAGAGCCTTGGCCGGTCTCACGGAAATCGGTGGCGGCGCAGAAAACAACTTTTGGAGCTGGCAAAAGGTAATGTATGAATTTCTAACCATACTCACGCCGGAAGATGTCGAGGCCATTGCCGCCCAACTCTATGTCGAGATGCTCAAGGGCGGATACACGTCCGTGGGTGAGTTTCATTATTTACACCACGGCCCCAGCGGCACTGCATATGACGACCCGACAGAAATGTCGAACCGAATTTTTAGCGCTGCAAGGCAAACGGGTATCGCACTGAGCCATTTGCCAGTACTCTATACTCAGGGTGGGTTCGGCGATCAGCCACCTTTGAACGGACAGAAACGCTTCCTCCACGACATTGATTCTTTTGTCCGTTTAGTCTCCGAGTTACAGACCCGGTGCCGCTCGTTACCCTGCACAGAAACGGGTATGGCCTTTCATTCCCTCCGCGCGGTCTCGCCTGCGATGATGACGGAAGCACTCGATATCATCACTGAAGGTCCCGTCCATATTCATATCGCGGAACAGATGCGAGAGGTCACACAATGCCTCGAATGGTCACGTCAGCGCCCCGTTGAGTGGCTGTTTGACACGCATCACATCGACAACCGATGGTGTCTTGTGCACGCGACCCATATGACTAAAGAAGAGACCGCCTCGATCGCTAAAAGTGGCGCCGTGGCCGGTCTTTGCCCCAGCACGGAAGCAAATTTGGGCGACGGACTGTTTCCATTGCCGGGGCATTTGGAGCAAGGCGGGAGTTTTGGTCTCGGCTCCGACAGCAACACTAGCGTCGATGCGGCGGACGAAATACGTCTTCTGGAATACGGTCAACGCCTACACCTCCAACAACGGAACATTGCCGCCGCTGGCGATGGGCTCTCGACCGGCGCCTCCCTGTTTCAGGCAGCGCTCCGGGGCGGTGCGACAGCCCTAGCCCAGCCTGTGGGATCTCTCAGGATCGGCCGGCAGGCAGACATGGTCCTGCTGGATACGGATCACCCGGTGTTGGCCGGCCGTTCGGGAGACGCCATACTAGACACATGGATTTTTGCGGGCGGGCGGGCAGTTATTAAAGATGTCTTTGCCGCCGGTCGGCGCGTTGTCCGCGACGGCAGACACGCGGAAGAAGACCGCATCGCAGACACTTACCGACAAACCGTTCGCCGCCTGAGCCATTGAGAACTTGAACAAAACCCAGCGACAAAATTTAAATCAACGAAACAATATCGATATTGGGAGAAACAGCATGAAGACAACTGGCGTTGCCGTAATTGGTTCTGGGGGCATTGGTACGCTCCGGGCTCATTCGTGCACACAAATACCGCAGGTGGACTATCTCGCCGTTTGCGACACAAAGCAGGATAAATTAGGGGACCTTGCAGCGGCGACAAACGCCGACATGCGGACGGCAGATTATGAAGAAGCGATTCGGGATGAGCGTGTCGGTGCTGTCTTCGTTTCGACGGATGAGGAAAACCACCATGGCCCGGCGGCCTTGGCCGCAGAACTTGGCAAACCCGTCCTTATTGAAAAACCTTTCGTCCTAGACTTGGACGAGGCTGACGACATCCTCGCCAAAGCCAAGGCGAGCGGATCTGAAGTGTTTGTTGGCTATACTCAGCGGTTCCGGCGCCGTTATCTGCTCGCCAAACAAGCGGTGCAACAGGGACAACTGGGCGACATCGTCATGGCCATGGGGAAAATTTATGTCACCAGGGCGGTTGGCGAGGCGGTGGCAAACCGCTCACCCAACACGACCCCCTCCATCAACACCCTGACCTATCTGGTTGATTTGATCCTTTGGTATATGGAAGGTAAAAAACCGGTCGAAGTCTATGCCCGGGCCGCGAGTGTCGTTTTTAAGAAATATAACCGCGATGACTTTCAATGGATGATAGTGACATTCGACGATGGCAGTGTCGCCACCTTGGGGACAAGCTGGCTGCCACCACATCATTGGCCCGCCTATACGGCGACCATGGAAATCGATTTGCATGGCGCGACGGGCGCCCTCAACATTGATGACGCCCATCGCGACGTCGTCCTGGCGCCGGGAGAACCCATTCCCTGCCCTTATACGCCTGAGCATGAGGTAAACGTCGCGTTTCTCGGCTCAGCCATGCCAGGCGACTTTGCTCTCGGAGAATTCTTCGGGCCCATGAAGGAAGAGTCAGATGCCTTCATCCGCTATTCCCTCGGTATCGGAGGCGTGGGACTGGCCACAGGCGAACATGCTCGTAACGTGCTCGCCCTGACCATGGCCGCTGACCGTTCCGTCAAAGAGGGTGCACCGGTAAAGTTATAAGCGGCAGGACACCAAAAACGGTAGAAGCGGCAGAGCTAGTTAGTTTTGAACGGGTTCGACACTGGGCATTCGAACCCGCCAGGCGGCGCCTTTGCTCCAAGCCAGCATGTTGGCTGCTGCCGGTTCTTCACCGTCGAGATACAGCACCGTGCGCCAAGCAAGGCTTAGCATACAAGACGTGACAGGCGGTCCATCCCAGTCCGCGACATCCAGGATGGGCCTGAGCGTCGGCATGCCAGTGCCGAGCATAACGATGGCATCGAGATTTTTGTACTCCAGAAGCTTGAGACTTTCTGCCGCACTACCTGCCTGAAGACTATAGATCGGGTGGAAATCGCTGTCCGGGTTGAAAGCACTAGCAACTTCCGCCACGGTAAACCCTGCGCTCTCCCAGTAATTGATACTGCTCTCCGTGAGGTCAGGCGGATAGGGTGAAGCGAGACCGATCCGCTTGGCGCCCAAAGCCAAAAAAGAGTCACAGACGGCACGGGCGGCGGTCACAAAGGGATAGCCGCGTTTTCTTAGAATCGCATCGCAGATCTCGGCCTCCCGCGCCTGGCCAATCAGATAAGATGCCCCCGTACATCCAAAGCAAGCCGCGTCAATTGGTGCGTTTGCAAACCGATCAAAAGTAGCCTCAATCTGATCGACATAATCATAAAGGCGATCAACAATGGTGCCTTTATCGCTTGTCATGCGGGCATTGATCATCCCGACACCAGCGGGCCAGAGAATATTAAACTCGGGCTCCACAGTGGTATTGGCTTGCGGCGTCAACACCCCAACAAGCCCGCGTTTTGCATATTCAAGATCCGCCATCTGCGTTAAAATTCCTCCTTGATNNAANGATCGTAATTGGCAAATGCCATGCGCGATAGTAAATACTTGGATTTAGGTGACCATCATAGTTTTGTGTGACCATCCAATCGCAGGGAGACTGACTTGACAACTGATAAAAACAATGAACGGGTGATCATTGCCGGGGGCGGCCCCGTCGGCTTGTTTGCCGCGGTCCGGCTCAGCCAGTTTGGCATCCCCGTGGCGCTGATTGAAGCCGCTGAGACCGTCAACAAGGATATACGGGCATCCACCATCCATCCGCCGACGCTCGACATGATGAAGCCCTATGGTATTAGCGCCCAGGCTGTGGCCGGGGGCATGCCCGCGCGCCAATGGCAAGTCCGCATGCATACAACCGGTGAGAAAGCCGTCTTTGACATGGGGTGTATTGCGGATGTCACAGACTATCCCTTCCGCCTACAATTCGAACAAAGTAAATTATGCGCCATCATGGGGGAGATGCTCGTCGCGGATCCCTTGGTTGAGATATATTATGGGACACAGGTCGAATCGTTCGAACAGGATGAAGACAGCGTTACGATTTTTGCTGACCAAAACGGTGAGCCTGTGTCCATTACCGGACGCTTCCTGATCGGAGCAGATGGCGCGGCAAGTTCAGTCAGGGAACACTTGAACCTTGCCTTCGAGGGGTCGGTGTATCCAGAGCGGACCGTTCTGGTCACCACACCATTTCAGTTTCATGAGCATTTGGATGACATTTCAAACGTCAGTTATTGTTGGGATACGGATGGTAATTTCAGCCTTTTACGGCTACCGGACCGTTGGCGTGTCAGCTTGTATTTCCCCGAGGGCCTCACACCGGAAGAGGCGCTGGACAATGACCATCTAGAAGCCCGCCTGCAATCCATCTGTGCCACTGGCCAATCATTTGATATTACGGATAAACGAGTGTACCGCGTTCACCAACGCATTGTTGAACAATACGATCATGGTCGGGTTATCTTGGCTGGGGACGCGGCGCATATAAACAGCCCAACTGGTGGCATGGGCATGAATGGTGGCCTGCACGACGCCCACAATTTGACAGAAAAGATAGACAAAATCTGGCACGGGGGCGGCGACCTCTCCCTGCTCGCGCTCTATTCACGTCAACGCAAACCAATTGCGGAGCGCGAAATCATGCAGCAGGCCGATCGTAACCGGAAACGGATGACGGAAAAAGATCCAGAGAAACGACGCGCCTCTCTCCTGCAATTGCAGGAAACGACGTCTGATGCAGAAAAACAACGGGCCTATCTTATGAAGTCGTCCATGTATGACGGTCTGGCGGCGGCGGCGACCATCACCTGACACACCCGTAATCAGCGGGAGGGCAGTAAGTTCACCAGATCCTGCTTGATCACTTTGCCAAGTCCGGTCTTAGGAAGCTCATTGACGAAGAAAAATCCCGCTGGCACTTTATAGGCCGCTAGCCGGGCGCGACAGTGGGTGTCCAGAGATTTTTCATCCGTTGCCCCGCCGATGATAAACACGGCGACATCTTCCCCCCTCTCGGGATGCGGCCATGCGACTGCCACAGCGTCCGTAACGTTGGGATGGGAAAGCACGGCCTGCTCGATCTCGCCCGGGTAAATATTGACGCCATTTCGGATGATTACATCTTTGGCCCGTCCCACCAGATATAAAAGCCCGTCCGGATCCAGGCGGCCGACGTCGCCCGGGTAATACCATCCGTCCCGGAAAGCTTCAGCACTGGCGGCAGCGTCGTTGTGAAAATGATCAGAAACCCCCGGACTTTTGTAGCGGATGAGTCCAGCCTCGCCAGCGGGTCGCGAAGTGCCGACGTCATCGACAATTTGAATTTCTGTCTGATAGATCGGCTCGCCGNCAGAANAGGCCGCCTCTCCCNCATGCTTAGGCAAGAGGATTGATGTCCCGCCCCCCTCCGTCGAGCCATAATAATTTATAAAATTGGGATTCAGGTTTTTCATCACCGCGTCACGCTCGTCCGGATGTAGAATAGCACCCGTAGATAGCAGCCGGCTCAATCCCGCCAGTAAAGGCCGAGTGCCCCGGGGAATGTCGAGCAGACGTCGCAGCAGGGTCGGTACCAGCAAAAGCGTTGTGGCCTCAAAGCGGACTACTGCGGCAACAAGCTCGTCCGGCTCATAAGGGGGTGGAAACATGACTACCGTGGCACCACTAAAGAGGCTGCCCATGGTGAAGCTGCGCCCGCCGCCGAAATACAGCGGTGTCGCGCTGAGGTATCGGTCGTGCTGATTGAAGCCCAGGCTGACCCAGGCCATGACGAAACGGGCGGTAAATTGATCATGCGTCAATAACGGGCCCTTTGGGCGCCCCGTCGTCCCCGACGAAAGCGACAAAACCACAGGACTAGACCCACCGGGCGCGCAGGGCTGTGAGCCAGACCGCCTCGCCACCCCGTCGTGCCATGCGGCATCGGTTTCAACGCAGGGCAAATCAGAGAGAATGGTCCCCTCCTCCACCAAAAGCAGTGTCACCTCGAAATAGCGACAGACGTTACTGATTTCTGCCTCCGCCCATCGCCAGTCAAGGGGTAAAATGATGCCGCCGATCCGGGCGATCGCATAATTTATCATTAAGTGGTCGGCAGTGTCCTTTAGACATACCCCAATAAGCGTTCCCGCTCCGGCACCCAAGGTAGCCAGATGATCCGCGATTTGACGGACCTGCTTGTCCAGGCTTCTATAGGTGTGTGTCCTCCCGCCCTCTATAATTGCCGGATGGGTGCCCCGACGGGCGGCGTTCTGTTCAAGAGCCGAGGCAATATTATGTCCGAAATGCAAAACCTAACCTATTAATTTATTTACATTTTTATGAATAATGGCATGCTCTNTCCCGCCACACAATAAGACCATGGAACAGATTTATGGACTACAACTCTTTACCCGTGGCGGCAATCGATGCCGTCGTGAATATCCAGACCCAGGAAGCACTGGCCCATCGGCCTGAAGACCGCCGGGGGTTCTATGTTGAAAAACTGGGTGTATCGGAAACGACCTACCAAGGTCTCTCCCATGAAGACATGCTGCGCCGCATGGATGATGCTGGAATCGAAAAATCATTCCTCATCGCGGCGAAGATCGGACGACTTGGATTACCCGCCACGTATCATATTCCGTATGAATTGGTGGCGGATGCCATAGTTGCTCACCCGGACCGGTTTCACGGTTTGGCAGGTATCGATCCCTTTGATGGAATGGCAGGGGTCAGAGCGCTTGAGCACGCTGTCACCGAGTTAGGGTTTATCGGTGCACATGTTTATCCGCACTGGTTCGAGCTCGCTCCTGATCACGCCAAATATTACCCGTTCTATGCAAAATGTGTCGAACTCAACGTGCCNATTCAGCTGCAGGTAGGTCAGTCATTAGTCTATTCTCCCGACACCCCAATGCGGAGCGTCGGCCAGCCCATCACCTTAGACGCCGTGGCGTGTGATTTTCCGGACCTGAAACTCATCGGCATCCACATCGGGATTCCCTGGCAGGATGAGATGATTGCCATGGCNTGGAAACATCCAAACGTGTTCATTGGCTGCGATGCCCATGCGCCAAAATACTGGCCTGAGAGTTTCGTCAGATATTTGAATTCTTATGGACAGGACAAGGTCATCTTCGGAACCGATTTTCCGGTCATCGATTTCGGTCGTGCTTTGAAGGAAATTGCCGGCCTCAATTTGAAGGAAGGTGTCTTGAAAAAATTATTGCGCGAAAATGCCGAGAGGGTTTATGGACTGGGCAGCGGTGAGCATTCACATTAATCCCCAGGCCTTGGGTAGCCAGAGCGCGGTTGCCGGGAATATCAACACAATAGCTAGGCGCAATATATCTGTCGCAAAGAAAGGCAAGATGCCAGTATAGATCGTCTTGAGTTTCAAATTTTTCGCCATGCCATTAAGGACAAAAACGTTTATCCCGATGGGTGGAGTGATCATGCCGATTTCCATGATCATGACATTGACCACGCCCCACCATACTGGGTCGTATCCCATATCTGTGATCACAGGGAACACGAACGGCAGCGTGATAACCATTGCGGCGACCGTGTCAAAGATGCTGCCCAGGATCAAATACATGACCATGAGTAAAATCAGGACGACGGCATCATGTGCATTTAGGGCTTTGATAAACTCCACCGACGCATCCGGCAAACCCGAGAGGGTAATAAAATAACTGAAGATAGAAGCCCCCATGATGATCACAAAAATCATGCCAGTATTTGCGGCTGTGGAGGACAGGCAATCGAGGAAACCCTTCATTTTCATGCCGTTCATGAGGGCGAAGATGAACGAGACGCTCGCACCTACGGAGGCGGCCTCCGTAATGGTGAAGACGCCGGTATAGATGCCGCCAGAGACAATTGCCGCGATTAAGAGAAAGCGCCAAGAAGCCAAAAAAACCTGTGTCTTTTCCCGCCAGGGTACGCGGACCCCTGCGGGTCCAGCTTCCGGCCTGACGCGCACATAAATACCGATGGTGATGCAGTAGAGAACCGTCGCAATAATGCCGGGGAATATAGCAGCGGCGAACAGTGCGATGATGCTCTCTTCGATCAGAATACCATAAATTATCATAACCACAGACGGTGGCACCAGCATGCCTAACGTGCCCCCAGCCGCAATGCTCCCGCTTGCAAGTGTCTGACGGTAGTCCCGACGGATCATTTCGGGCAGCGCGATTTTAGCCATGGTGGCTGTGGTCGCAACGGAGGAGCCACAAATGGCACCGAAGCCGGCGCATCCCCCAATCGTCGCCATGGCAAGCCCGCCTCTGAAATGCCCAATGAGGGCGTAGGCGAGCCGGTACATATCCCCGGAGACCCCGGCCTCCGTCGCAAACGCGCCCATCAGCAGAAATAGCGCGACAACCGCCAACCCCTCATTCTCAATGGCCGCAGAAGGCTCAGTTCCAAGTAATGAGAAGGCCGGTTCCCAGCCTATGATAAAGCCAACGGAGACCACACCGGTGACGCCCATGGCGACCCCGATCGGCACGTGCAACGCAATGAGCAGGAACATGGCCGCAAGGCCAATACTACCGAGGACGATGGGATCCATTAGACACTCTCTCCCTCTTCCTTGGGAAGCCGGGTGGGGCGATTAAATAGAGCGCTGTATATGCTATCGACAAGAACCCACATCTGCACGGGAACTGTGATCGTCATTATGACCGAGACAATCCACCACCAGGGTGCAATGGGAAATTCAATTGTGGGCGACGCCCGGTTGTTGGCCTGTAAATCCAGAGTGATGAGATAGAACTGCCACACCAGTATGGCAAAAAAGGCAAGTGTCATGAAATTGCCGAAGACTTCAAGTGCGTAATTGGTGCGCCCCTTAATGCTGCGCCCCAGGAAGCGGATGACAATATTTTGATCCCGCAACAAAAGGGAGGGAAAGCAAGAAGCAATCACAATGGCGTAGGATATTTGGGCGATGTCATTAAAGCCAGGAATACGGGGCAGCGCAAGCCAACGGCCGAGCCCGTCGACCATCGTCAGCAGGGCGACGATGACCAAACCGGTAAAACCGATGCAAGCGATGAGCCGCAAGTAGCCGCTCAATCGCCTGCTGGTATATTCAAATTGATCCAACGTCAGATCAACCCGTTCGATGGATTATCCGTTCTTCCGGATGTCGGCGAGGAATTTAACCGCTTTGTCATAAACTTCCTGACCATTCTTCGTTTTCTTGATCCACCAACTGTGGACGGTTTTCTTGGAGTTCGCGACCAATTTGTCGAATTCCGGTCCACTGGGTTTCACGATCGTCAGTTTCTTGGCCTGATCATTTTTCGCCAATATTTGTGTCACAGCGTCTGTATAGGCAGCACCACCGTTTCGGGCGATGGTTTCCCCGCCATGTTTCAGGAAAGCCGCCTGAACGTTCTTGGGCAGCCCGTCCCATTTTTTCTTATTCATGCCGAGAAAAAATGGTATGGCACCGAGTGGGAGATCCATCGCATGGGTGACAAGGCCCATGGCCTTGAATGTCCGCATGCCGGTCCAGCCTTGCTGGCCACCGTCAATTGTGCCCCGGTTCAGCGCAACCGTCATTTTCGGAGCGCTCATGGTTTGTGGGATCGCGCCCATTTCACCAAGCCAATATCCGCCCACCGAACCGGCGTTCCGAATTTTCAAGTTTTTCAAATCGGCAACGCTCTTCACCGGCTTGTTGATGAATAGAAGATTAGGCGATGTGGCCCAGGCGCCGATTAGCTTCACCGCGCCAAGCCCGGTTTGGTGACCTGCATCATGCATACGCTGCACCACAAGACCAGCTTCATTCGCGTTATCAACCAAGAAGGGCAGTTCAACAATTTGCATTTCAGGGAACTGACCAGCCGTATAGCCCGGTAAGATCCAGGCCACATCCGCAACGCCATTTTTCACCAGCTCATATTGTTTAACCGGGCTTTTGCCGAGAGACCCGCCCCAGAACCCTTTGAGCTGTGCTGAATTTCCAATATCGGCCCGGACTTTTTCCATCCAGGGCTTGATGACTTTCGTCACGCCAATACTTTTGGGGGACACGAAGGATGCAACCTTGACCACATCAGCCGCCGAGGCGCCGCCTGCAGAGACAAACATCACGCCTGCCGCCGCCAGTAACAAATTCTTATACATACTTTCCTCCTCTGAAGTGTCGCAATAAATTTTTCTGGGTTCTTAATCCAAGAGAATACAGTCATATTTAAAATACAAAACCCCTTACAATACAAAAATCATTAATTACAGGATAGCAGGGCGTTAACCGCCCTTCTTCCCCCGCTCCGTCAAAGAGAGAGACCCACGACTTATGACATTATTTTCGACAGGAGGTATCCATAGAAGGCGACCATAAGCCGGCCATATTGAACGGGCACTCGGGTCAACGCGGCACACGGGACGTGATCCACTTGTCGTAACCTGCGGACCTCAGCTCGCAAGCTGGACAGTTCTCACAGCCGACCCCCCATGCATGTTTCAACTGCCTGTTACCCAGGTAACATGTGTGGGTCTCGTCAATAATTAGTTGAACCAATACCTCGCCGCCGAGGTGCCGGGCCATCTCCCACGTCTGCTGCTTATCAATCCACATCAAAGGCGTGTGCAGTACAAAACGCGACTCCATGCCCAGATTAAGGGTCGCCTGAAGCGACTTGAGCGTATCATCTCGGCAGTCTGGATAACCGGAATAATCTGTTTCACACATCCCCCCGACCAAATGTTTGATACCCCTGCGATAGGCCAAGGCAGCCGCAAAATTAAAAAATATTAAATTCCGACCAGGGACAAAAGTGTTGGGAAGACCGGCATCGTCAAACGTGATTTCGACGTCTTTCGTCATTGCCGTGTCACCGATGTCGCCGAGCACGGTCATGTCGAAACAATGATCCAGGCCTAAACGCGTATCCCAGTCCGGTTGGATCGAGACGATCTTTTCACGAACGACAGTGCGGCAATCCAACTCGACCCTATGCCGTTGCCCGTAATCAAAGCCTACGGTCTCGACACGGTCGAATTTATCCAATGCCCAGGCTAGACAGGTCGCGCTGTCTTGACCACCTGAAAACAGCACCAAAGCTGCCCTTTCGAAGTCGGTTTGATTACCCATGCCGGCACTGTCTGATTGCAAATTCCCGCATCACTTTTCTGTCCCATCACTTTGGGTCGCGCAGGAGAAGATTTTTCAACCCGGCAAGTTTATTCAAATTAGCGCAGTTGAGCTTCACCGCCGTCTCAGTAAGTTATCCCGCTGGTCCCGGTTTTGTAGGCAGTATGGGTTAAAAGAGACTCGATTGTTAACCGTCGCGAAAATTTGGCCGGCTAGACCTAGTACGCGGGCCTAGACCGCCCCAGATATCATTGCTCGCGTCCCTCGAAACGGAGGATAAGCAACACTGTATGCCGACCCTCCCACTCAGAAGGTCTTAGACAGCGTTACGTCACGCCGCTTTCTAATCTTTTGCAACCTAAGGCCACTTTGGGCACATGTGCCATTCTATTTCTTTATAATAACTTCAGGCACAATGCTAATTTGTGGTCTAACCTTTTCACTTGTTTAGTGTTAGGGCCAGCTTCGATTGTATCTACTTATGTAGATTTAAGATAATCCATTTATTATGAATGCCTTAGGAGGCAATTTTGCTTTTCATTTTGAGCTATATCACGCGGGAGGAGAGACCGTAGTCGCCGATAGGTCGATGACGAGGGAACCGACTAACCTTTTCTAATATAAGACGGTAATTTGCAGGCCAATAAAATGACCTGTGTTCGAGAGTGTGTAATTTCAACGTGGCACTCGCAATTAAAAGTGGGCTCTCTAGCCCCCTCGACTTATAACATTCACTGACGTGCAGAAACGACGCGACTGGATGGCTCCGTCAGATATGACGTAAATAAGGCCGGGTCTTAGCGTATATAAACGAGACTATCTGCGTTTGATTGATCCGGCTGGTAGCGATATCCGCCAGCGTTAAATTCTTTCAAGTCTTCTCTGTCTGTNAGTTTGTTCTGNACGATAAAACGTGCCATTGCCCCNCGCGCTTTTTTNGCATGAAAACTGACAATCTTTGCTTTNCCACTTTTGTTTTCCATAAAAACGGGCGTAACTATGGGAAGTTTNAGTGCAGNCAGATCAACGGCNCCAAAATACTCTTTGGAGGCACAATTAACCAATAAACGCGATTTTGTGGTTTCTGCTTGGGCATTAAGGGCATCGGATATTTTGCTGCCCCAATACTGATACAAAGATTGAGCCTCGGGTGTTGCTAATCTGCTTCCCATTTCCAAACGATANGGTTCAATTTCATCAAGTGGNCTTAAAATCCCATACAAGCCAGACAGAACCCGCAAATGGTTTTGCGCCCAGGCCATTGCTTCTGGCGCCAAAGTTGCCGCCTCTAGCCCCAAATACGTATCTCCAGCAAATGTAAAAACTGCAGGTTTTTTATCTTGAGATCCGAAGCGGGCAAACCGATCCGCATTCAGGGTAGCCAGGTTCTCACTAATTCCCATCATCGAACGAAGCTCACCAGGACTGAGATTTCGCATCTTTTCAGCCAATTCGATGACTTCACGCTCAAACATCGGCTGGGTTGAGGGACCGTCGTCAAACGGCTGCATATCCAGCTTTTTTGCGGGCGAGATTACAACCAACATAAAAAATTCTCCATTCGTTCAACGAGCCGATAGATAATAACACACCTTTTCTATTGTGTTTCCTGGCTTCACTTTGCCCCTTACTTTTTTTCCGCCGCAGCACCATCAACCTGCTCATTATCTCATCGTTCTGCATTATCGCCATTAATGTCTGCGACTAAAAAAAAATCAACCTGATCTTTGTCACCCGAGGTGTCATCTCACACAACCTAAAAAGTATACGGGCGGCGACATTTGTGGCTTATTCATTGAAAAGAATTGTAGCGGAGGAGGGACTTGCCCCCCCCAAATACGGATTTCGATTCCGCTTATCTAAATAATTATCTATAAAATTCAATGCTTTATAGAATTATTATAGAACTCAACANTCAGTAATCGTTGATGTCTTCGCGATCCTTACGTCGCAACCTAGCCAAAATACGTATAATGGCTATAGAACCTACAGAAATAAACGAAAAGCTGATCAGAACTTGGTACCAGTTAGTGAATAACTCGGACTCCGACATATGTTGTGAATCAAAAAATATTAATGCCGACATAATTAGTGCCGCAACCCCGATGGGCAGCAAAAAAAATGAAAAAAGGAATACATCAATGATGATTAGCAATAAACCNANTATTAGCCAAAATTTTGGCTCAAATAAAAAGTAATCAATGTTAAGGTAATAACTCATTTTATATTTTACCAAACTGTTCAAAAAGAGTTTCAAGCGTTCCAATGGCTTTGGTTACTTCTGTCGGAACTATGATAGTCTTAGTGTTGTTGCCCGAAGCAACATCTCCTAAGGCTTCAATCTGGCGCTTCATAACCTCAAACTCAATTGCAGGCTTCCCATTTTCGGCAATCGCAGCAGCAAGTAATCGGGTTTGCTCGGCGTTTGCTTTTGCTTCGACCTCAATAGCATATGCGTCTGCATCCGCCTTAACTTTGATAGCGTCAGCTTCCTTGGAAGCCTGATAAAATTCAGCGTCTGCATTGAGTTCAACCGATCTTTTTTCTCCTTCCGCTTTAGCAATAACGGCTCTCCTCTCTCGCTCCGCGTTTAATTGTTGTCGTTGTGCGCTCTTTGTTTCTTCATCGACAATTATATCAGTGATTTCCGTCCTGGTTATTTCAATACCCCAAACAGAAGCTGCATTTTGCAGGTTCTCGGCGATTTCAGTATTCATTGACTCCCGTGAGGATTGGAGAGCATCGAGTTCAAGCTTTCCTGCCGCAGAGCGAACAATAGAGGTAGAGGCTGTGTGCACTGCGTGATTTATGTCTTCAATTCGATAGACTGAAGCTGCCGCGTCAATAACACGAAAAAACACGGTTGCTTCAAGTTTAACCTCGACATTGTCTTTGGTGATTACGGANATTGTGAATTCTGGTAATTGTCTCTCCAAGATTGAAACTTTGTGAGCNACTCGTTCTAAAAACGGTACAATAAAGTTTAAACCGGCTTTGAGTTGTTTTGTAAATTTGCCGAATCTCTCAACAACAAAAATATCCGATTGAGGNACAACTTTTATCCCCATAAAAATTAAAATAACTGCTAAGATTAGTATAAGGATGGCAATGATTGCGCTAGCACCTATTGCGATTTCCATCGTCAAAAAACTCCCCTTCCCTATTTAGTAATTTACCGTCAAAACTCTCACGAACGTCCGCATCTGCTTCTCGCGGCAAGAAACTATAAATGCTGGCAATCGCATACGCAAAGATCAACGTGCTACTAACATTATACGGGGAAAAATGGTAGCGGAGGAGGGACTTGAACCCCCGACACGCGGATTATGATTCC
>NHHQ01000025.1 GCA_002170915.1 Rhodospirillaceae bacterium TMED167
AGCTCTGGAATCGCTGAAACGCGGGTTGAGATGCACGCGAGCCCCTGAGATTGGGCCTCCATTAGGACGTTAGGAAGACCGTCCCGGTCACCGTTTCGGGCAATCTTACACGGCAGGACGAAGACGTCCGCGTTTTGATAGGCGTGAATGACCTCCTCTTGGGTCTGAGCACCCAGCCAGGTGGTCCTGCGCTCAAGTCCAGAGGACGTCGCCATCCGTTTGAGACTTTTGAGACGTGGTCCACCGCCAATATGCGTAAAGGTCCAATCTAGCTCAGACGGCAAGGATGCGAGGGCCACCAAAAGATCTTCGTACCCTTTTTTTTCCACGGCCCGCCCCACAGACAAAAATCGCACGGGCGACCCTGATTTAATGATCACGTCATTGTTGTTAAACCGGTCCAAATCAATGCCATGATAGGCAAGTGAGACCTTGGACGGCGTCGGAGCTATTGCCTTCAGATATTTTTCATTCGCTTGAGTGCATGTGANCATCCATTGAAGTTCACTTAGTTTTTCTTTTATCTCCCACGTTGGTGTTGTCCAGATATCTACAGCATGTGCGGAACAACTCCAGGGCAAGTCTTTGAGCAGGGCGGCGTACCGTGTCACCGACGCGGGCGTATGCAGGAAATGCGCGTGGAGATGCTGCACATCCGANCCCAGTTCGNTGGCTAGAACGAGGGCCTGGCCAAACCGACGNANGCGGTTGGCCGTCCANTCNCTTTTCAAATCAGCCAGCCATTGCNCGCGTGCTGAATGATACCCGGGCAAGCGNCGCACTCGCCNCCAGGCCCGCCANACACGCGCTANCTCNCGGTGTAGATATTCAGGCAGGTAGCGGACAGGGGCCCGGATTTGATTATGAATAGGATGGGTTTTTTCATCCGTTGGATGTCTCAGTGAGACAATATCAACAACCAGTCCTCGTCGCTCCAGCGCCAGAATTTCCTGAGCGATAAATGTCTCTGAGAGACGCGGGTATCCTTTTAAGACAATAGCCGTGCGCATCGGCCCACCTTATAGGCTCGGAGCCGTGCTTTCACGTAAAGTTTTGACCGACGATGGAAAGCGCTGCAGACCGCTTTCGGTCAAGGTTTTGCTGTACCAATCTGTTGATATTGCTGAGACCATCCAACAAACCAGGTAAAATAATATCAGATGGTCTATGTTGCTGAGTTAGCTGACGCAGAGCCGTTGCCATCTGCTGGGGGTCCTGGCGGCCATCATCTTTCAGCATGGTGAGCAGACCGAGTTCCTGGGCCCGTCTGGCCCTGATATATTGCTCCAGACGCGGCTGGGTTCGGGGGATAATGATGCTCGGTTTGTCGAACGAGAGAATTTCGCAGAATGTATTATATCCACCCATGGCGACAACGCCAACGGCGCGCTCCATCAGGTTCTCAATATGTGCATCAAAGGTGATGGCGACCACCATGTCTAGCTTTTCAATACGGTTAATGAAACTCTCTTGCAATTCTGGCTGCATAAACGGCCCGAAGACAATCAGGGCGGGATACGGAATTTCCGCGACCCTNTCATACGCCTGCAGCACCCAATCGATCATCGCCTCTCCGTCACCGCCACCGCCCGGCGTAACCAAAATATAGGGTTNGGTGGGGATGGTGCTTGGNATGACGCTGCTAGCCTCGGGGACCTCATAACGGAGATAGCCGGTATAAACCATTTTTCGTTTGACCGATTGCGGCGTGTCAATGCCGGTCAAGGGGTCATAGACTTGCGGCAATCCGTAAACCCAAAGTTCGTCATAAATCTCTTCCAGCGCGGGCATGACATTTTTACGCTGCCACTCCGGAAGGAGAAGCTCAGGCTCGTCCATCACATCGCGCAANCCCANAATAAGNGGTGTTCCGCGCTCCTTAAGCANCTTCAGGGTATCGCCGACCTCACCCCGAAGCCCCATAGGCTCTTTATCGACGATAAACAGATCTGGATCAAAGACATCCGCAGTGTGTTGGATAATGGACCCGCGGAGTTCCATNGTTTTTTCAATGTCCAGATGCAAGTTTAGGGAAGTATATTCACCGTTGCGATGTTTGATGACACCAGGCACCCGGACAAAGTCAACGCGCGCACGAAAATCAAAACTCCCGATGATTGGAGAGCCCGATAGGATGAGAACGGATAACTTACTGAAGCGCCCCACCAGGGAATGGGCAATCGCCCGGCACCGTCTTAAGTGCCCAAGCCCAAAGCTGTCATGACTGTATATCAGGACGCGTGTGTCATCCCTGAGAGCCGTGATTGCTTGAGCCATCCTGCCTTCCACTCTGTGATTTGACCGAGCCTTTAAAACGATAACTCGCAATACTTCATTTTCATCTACCGTATCAATCTCTTAATTTACATTATTTCTGTTTAGCTAAGTTTTATTTGGGATATCGTCGCGGCGAAACGTAAAGACACGGCTCGGATGCAATAGTGCCCTAATCACGTCATCCGGGCCGAATTCAAAGGCACCTTTTTGGCGGCAGCGGAAATCGGGTAAGTCTGGGCTTTGACTGATAGCCCGGAAGCGAACAAACGTATTGCGGCCCAGAGGCCGGGCGCTCAACACATCCACAAGCACTNCCTCCTCCCCGTTCTTGGTCAATTTGATGCCGTGAGACCGGATGACCACATCCACTCGCCGCCCATCCACGCAATCGGGCGCAGGGACCCTGCCAAGCGGCGTCTCGACCTCTCCGCCTTTTGTCACGCCTTCAAATTGCGTCCCCCGCCCAAACAAGGACGCTACGAAGGAATGCGCTGGCAATCTATAAATTTCATCTGGCGTGCCTTCTTGCAAAATGACCCCACCGGGTCCCATGACAAAAATACGATCCGCCATGAACATAGCTTCCTCTGGGTCATGCGTCACCAGAAGGGTGGCCACATTCGACGCCTTAAGAATGCCTAGTGTCTCCTCCCGGACACTGATGCGTAAATTTTGATCTAGGCCAGAGAAGGGTTCGTCCAGCAACATCACAGCCGGGTTGGGTGCAAGCGCTCTCGCCAAGGCCACCCGTTGCTGCTGACCACCGGAGAGTTGATGAGGATAGTCATCCCGCTTCTCAAACATGTTAACTTGCATGAGGACATCAGTGACACGCTGTGTCCTCTCGCCAATGGAGAGATTATTTAAACCGAAAGAAACGTTATCTGATACGGATAAATGGGGAAACAACGCAAAGTCTTGGAACATTAGCCCCACCCCCCTCATTTCTGGGGGCACCTGTGTGTCCTGATCCGCGGCTACGACGCCTGAGAGGGTCACTCTGCCGGTTTGGAGTTTCTCCAAACCGGCCGCCAACCGGAGCAGCGTCGTTTTCCCACATCCCGAAGGCCCCAACAAGCAGACAATTTCTCCATCTGCCACGGAGAGGGAGATTTCCGAGAAAACGTCATGTCCCCCATAAGCATGGGAAACACGTTCCAGCAACAGGCCCATCAGCGGGTCCCCTTTACTCGATGCCTGACCCAAAAAACTGATCGGAGCTGACTGTTTCGGGGGATCGCAAAGTGAAAAAACACCGGCCCAAAATGACCGTTTGGATTATTGAATAATAGATGCATGTTTCAGATGTCAAAGTTGAACTTGAATTAATACAAAAAATGAAATTCATTCTCAATATCAAACTTTCACCCGCGCCCATGAAGCACCCGGGTCCAAATGTTCATATTGCACGATGCAACAGGCCTCGAATCGCGGTAAAAACCGCGGGTAGAAGCGTGCTATGTCCAGAGAGAATAATGTGTTTATTGGGATGATGGGCGGCTAAGCGGCTCTTCAAGAAGATCCTCAAGAGACGCTTCCGGATCCCAGGTGGTTGCCTCATCGATTAACAACCGGATCATCTCCACCGCTTGCACAGGGTATTTTCCGATGGCTGTCTCCGCAGCTAACACCAGTCCGTCCGCTCCCATCATAAGGGTACTCACCACGTCGTTGACCTCAGCTCGGCTGGGAGACGCTTTTTGGATCATGGACTCAAGCAGGTTGGTGGCAACATAGACCGGCTTAGCGCGGCCGTTCGCCGTCGAAATTATCCGGCGTTGGAATGCGGGTATCTTCTGTAATTTGATTTGACGCGATAAATCTCCGCGATCGATTAAAATGGCGTCAGCCTCGTCCAGTATGGCATCGAGATTTCTCACCCCCTCTTTACTCTCAATTTTGCATATGATGTTGGCATCCGGGCCACAGGCCGCTCGCATTTGGATCACATCCTGAGGTCGATTGGTAAACGATAAAGCAAAATTCTTGATGCCACATGCATGACCGATCTCAATGGCCGCAACATCCTTCGTGGTTAAGGGATCAAACTCAATTGGCCGATTTAAATCCGCCGCTTTGTTGCTCCCGACGAAACCCGGATTAATCACCGTCGCCAGACAATGATCCGCCATCCTATGGTTCACTTCAAATTCAGCGCCATCAAAATCAATGCGGATCCGGTCACCGGGTTGAAACTGCGATGCCATTTTTGTCGGCGTGAAGGAAATCTCTGTTTTTGATCCGGTGACGGGCGAAAATGGAATTCGAATATCATTGCCTGTGTCGAAATATATTTCCCCCCCGCTCATGACCTGGTTGCGCAATTGGGCACCCTCACTGTCCAGACAAATGGGCACATCCGTCCAAGACCGGATTTTAGTAATGGTGCTCTCTAAGTCGTCCAATGACGTGTGCGAGAGGTTTATACGAAAAATACTCACCCCCAGCGCCACACATTTTGAGACAACGTCCTCACTCAAAGAGGCCGGTCCCAAAGTTACCAAGACTTCTATATTTTTAGCGTTCATGGTGAAAAAGCGATAATTTATCTCAAATTAAGCAGTTTGTTTTGCTACAACATATAAAGGATATCGGCTCTTATATCGGCCACTACGTTAAACTACAATATACGACGGTAAAGGATGACTCCTTGAGTGCGCTAGCCGCAAGTGGTGAACAAAGTGGCACTCTTATAACACCCTAGAACCAACGAATTTGACACGAGGTTCGCTATTTCAGCTTCTTATATGAAACCATCCAACCTGCCATCGCGAAACGGCGCGATGTTAATAACGTTTTAAGCTGGCGCCCCTAATATGCCAATGAGTTTGTCATTGATCTTGAGTGCTTTTCCGATGGATAGTCCTTTTTATCTTTTCATGCACATTCCCAAGACGGCCGGCACGACATTCAGAAGTATCGTGGACAAACAGTATGGCTTCCCGAATGTACTAACCTATTACAATCAGAACTCGACGCAATTGCTCGATAATTTAGAGGCGACCCTTCAAGTTGGTTCGCACGATTACCGAGCACTAATTGGTCATTTTCAATATGGCGTTCACGCGCCCCTTACCCGGCCCAGCAAATACATAACCTTCTTGAGGAATCCTGTGGAGCGGGCAATCTCAAGCTACCATGAGAATGTGAAGATCATGTCCCCCGCCGTGCGTGACGGAAACGGGGAACTGATGAGCTTTGGGGAATGTTTAAGAGAGCGTGAGGAGTTTTTTGCCAACCAGCAGACGAAGATGATCAGTGGTAAAGGAAGCATGGAGCCTGTTGACGCATCGGATTTGGAACGAGCTCAGAAGAATATCCAGAAAGATTTTATGTTTATTGGCATTTCCGAATATTTTGATGCCAGCATCCTTTTGCTCTCGCGGCTTATTCATTGGCGTCCCTGCACCTACGGCAAGCTTAACGCGAGATCAAATAAGGGACGTCTGGACGGCCAAGAGCTTTTTAACCTGCAAAAGATCAATCATTTTGACGCTATCCTGTACAAAAACGCACTCGATGATCTGCTCAGAGATATGCGTGGTGCAGGAAAGAAATTCGATGCTGCATTGGCAGAGTTAGCCCAGTCAACCTCTGTGGCCGCCGTCACTGGAACCCAGGCCGCTCACGCCCTATCAGATGATCATTTCGCGATAAAATCATTCATCGGTTTTGCCGAAAATTAAGGATAAGGCACCTTGAAGTTAGATACCCCGGGTGCCAATTGGTAAAAATTCCAACCCGAATGTTCTAATTTTGTTAAAGCCATAGGATCAAAATCAAATCCAACGCTGGGCACACCGTGCCCTCTTCCCACCTCGCTTGACAGCCCATCCATCCCTCTCGGAGACGTGAAAAAGCTCACATAATAAAGTGGTGCCTAGATTCTATCTCTTTCTCGATAAAATTGGTTGATCGTATGACATACATGGTCAATCTGTCCGTCGCCTAGGTAAGGATGCACCGGCAGAGACAAAATTCGGCCGGCTTGTGTTTCGACACGTGCCAGACTGTTATCATTGCGCGGAATGCTAGAAGCCGCTGGCTGAAGATGAATCGGTATTGGGTAGTGAATGGCTGTGCGTATTTTATGGTCCAACAAATATTCTCTTAGTTCGTCACGGTGATCGACTTGAATGACAAAGTTCTGAAAAATATTAAACTCTCTCGCCTGGCACGGCGGCATGTGAATAAATCGGGCATCAAGTTCTCTGCGATAGCGCGCCGCATTAGCTCTCCGTTTAGAAATTTTCTCTTCCAAATTTTTTAATCGATAAATCAAAATGGCGGCCTGCAGAACATCCAACCGAGAGACAACCCCCCACTCCATCAAAGTCTCCCGCTCATGGAGTCCATTATTTCGTAAGCGCCGCAATCGATGGGCCAGCTCTTCGTCATCCGTTGTTAGAAATCCTGCATCACCCGCAGCATTAAATACTTTCAGAGGGTGTGCAGAAAAAGCCGCTACCCTGCCGAAACTCCCCGCGCATTGATCTGAGTATCGCGCCCCAAAAGCTTGAGCTGCGTCCTCCAAGACTGTGATGTCTTGCGTCTGTGCGATACCTAAAATTTCGTCCATCCGCGCAACCCGTCCAGTTAAATGAACAGGCATGATGACTTTGGTCCGCTTATTGATGGCTGCTTTTATTGCGTCCGGATCAATATTCTGATCATCCAGAACATCGACAAAAACAGGGGTAGCCCCCGCCTGAACAATAGCAGAAGTTGAAGAAAAATGAGAATTCGGCGGCGTTATAACTTCATCACCGGGCCCAACCTCAAGCGCTCTTAACCCGAGATATAAGGCATCCGTTCCAGAGGACACACCGATGGCAAACGACGTGCCGACAGTCTCCGCGATCAGGCTCTCAAATTCTGCGACCTTCTTCTCGCTGACGAATTGCCCTTCCGAAAAAACCGCATCCACGCAGCCATGGATCGCGTCACGCTCTTCGGTATATTGAGCAGAAAAATCAACGAAAGGTACTTCTACAAAATTTCCGATATTGGTCGACTCCAAATCAGGTTCTATATTTATGTCGTGTTCAAATCGAGGCTTATCGGTAGCGTTCATATTTACAAAATCTCGTCTCATACGGTTAAGAGTAAAATATAAGATTCAAAAAAATTCTTCATCAAATTTCTGACCGGAATTCATCAAGTAATAGAGAGCGGCGGACAGGCAATGTAGCATCAGTAGGCTCAGAAACTGGTGCTATCCGCACGATCATTGGTGACAAGCAGTAAACACAGAATAAAACGTTCAGATGCGGACAAATAACGAATTATCCATGACCAATAAAAACGAAATAACCCTCACAACCATAAAATATCGTTATTAGGTAAATGACATTGGCGTCCATGCAGCAATGTCCAAACACCCTTAGAAATTTATATTCTGATTCAATTACTAGAACAGAACTGCCTCCGCGTTTTACGAGGATCTAAAATCGGTTTAACGCATGTCGGTAGCATCTTTACTGATTGTCTTCTCCCATTTTTTAATCAATGCAGCGGGAACTATAGCAGAGTCTATCTTACGGGCCGGATTACCAAGCATAAACGAACCAGCATCTACGTCCCTTGCGATAACTGAACCCAAGCCAATTTTCGTCATTGGGCCAATCATAATGTTATCCGCAATAGCGCATTGGCCAGCAATAAACGTATAGCCACCAATTTTTACACCTGAACTCGTTGTAGAATTTGCACAGATCGTTACGCCATCACCTAAGATGTTATCAGCACCAATAACCGCGTTCCAGATGACTTTTGTAAAATCCCCAAGAATGGATCCGTTTCCAACAATGCAACCCGCGTGAATAATAGTGCCGATACCTATCTTCGCAGAACTATAAATTTTCGCTGATGGATGTATAAGCGTCTCGTAGTTTTCCAGGGGAACATTTAACTTGTCGAAAATGGATTGCGTAGCCAATCGTGCACGGTTACTACCAACGCCCATCACAAAGGCGGCTGTAGCAAATTTCCCGACCGTCTCTAGGGGCCCCAGAACTTTTACACCTAAAATGTCCTTTCCATGTAGTTCATAATTATCATCAAGAATGCCAAGAACCCTGTATGCTGGAGAGAGTTGATTGATATCATTCACGATTTCAATCTGCTCGCGAAAAGCACCTGCACCGACGAACACTAAGTCTTTTATCAATTACTGTCGCCTTTTAAGGTTTGCAAATTTACCTCTAAATAGCTTCTCAAGGTTCCCAACGATCGGAGTGGATGAGAGCCGTCAATCCCGTTCCATTCCACCCAAATATCAGGCACTAACCCTAATTTCTCAGAAAACTGAGATTCTAGTTCAGCCAATAACGAAACAATTCCCATTGAGTCGATTTTACTATTATCACCCAGAAGTGGTGTTTCCCATTCAGGTGAAAGGCGCATTTCAGGCGGCAGGTCTTTATTCACCACCTCGATCACTGAATAGATGATATCGTCAATCATTAGACTTTATCGCACGTTTGGAGAAATGCGCTAACCGCAATTCGATCTACCTTACCGCTACTATTAACGGGTAACTTTTCGATCTGATGATAACTAATTGGATGCATATAGCGCGGTAACCGCTCGCGCAGGAAATCTGTGATTACGTGCCCCTCAGGTAGCGTATTACCTACCAGCGCTGCACGAATGAAATCACGGTCTCCTTGGCGAATTACCGCGCATATCGACTCATCAATATCGGCATGTTCCCTCAAATAAAANTCAATTTCACTTAGTTCGATACGATAACCACCAACTTTTACCTGCGAGTCTAATCGACCATGACAAAACACAACGCCACCAATTTCAGAGACGCGGTCACCCGTTTTGAACCACTTACTTCCGTCGATATCCGTAAACCTGTTCTCGCCAACACCCCCCAAATAACCGGAAGTGATTTGCACGCCCTCAATCCACAACTCACCCTCTGATTCTACTCTAAAACGGTTTCCGGGCAGTGGTCGGCCAATCGGTACCAAACCAATATTTTCATAAAGGTCCAAGTCATCAGGATCGCAACAGTGAAAGAAATTTTCGACCCCAGTTTCTGTCAATCCGTAAAAGTTAAATACCTTCGTCGTCTCCAAACCTGAGTAGACAAATGCTAATTGATCTAATCGGAACGGTTCACCTGCCATAATGACTAGTTTTAATTCGTTACAAATTTTCTTACCTCTAGAATACGTTTTCAGCCGCGACAACAGGGAGGGAACTGAGATTAAAACGTCCACCCCCTCGTTTTGCATATGTCGTAAAGGCATAATCCTGTCGGCATCTGAGAGGGCTGGCGCGAATTTTCCCTCGACAAGCGGGCAGCAGAGTAGATAAATTATGGATAAATCGAATCCGAAATCATGATAATCTGCAAAAACATAACCAGTCTTTAAAGGTAAAATCTTCAGTGCACTCTCCACAAAGTTAATATAGTTTTTGTGGGTCATAGGAACACCTTTCGGCACCCCAGAAGTTCCCGAAGTAAACATAATATAAGCCCATGCTTGTAGGTCTATCTTATTCGGATTAAATAATCTTTTATTAACCGTATTAAGATCAGGCTCGCGAATACTTATAAGTAAAATTTTTTTTGTATCGGCAAATTGTTTTATTTCAAAAGGTAAGGGGCGATCGATAAGTATTACAGATGGGCTGCAAAGCTGCATCATTTGTATCAATCGCATTGGCGGATGTGCCGGCTCTAATGGCACCCAGCAGTTACCAGACAATAGAATGGAATATACTGCAGCATAATTCTCGAAACACTTACCAGCGTATACGGCGATGATACCCGTCTTTTCTTGAGGCAAAAGGTTATTTATTTTGGCCATCGTGGCCCATAGCTCTTCATAGGATCGTTGGGTGTTGCCTGCTGAGAAGCAGTCTCTAGATGACCCTTCAATAGTAGCTGCTAGGCGGTGATANAAATCGCTCATCGAGGTTTAGTTACCTATGAAAATTGGAACGTTCGGTATTCAGACTCTGATTGGCCACAATAATGTAGGCGCCGATTTTTTAGATCCAGGATACTACTGGAAACAGTGAAAAAATTTCCATACCTCCATATTTGATCTCCGACCGTACCTCCTGGAAGAAGTAAACTGAATAATTTATCCGTCCCCCCCACACAAAGTTCTGTTGAAGCAAGTGCAGACCGAGAAAAACTGCTGGGATAATCTTCATAATTTTTCGGTCCAAAGGGGATGCTCGCAAAATGGTTGGTAACCACCTGTTCTTCCGAAAGCTCGACAAGATGGGTCTCACCCCCTCTAGTTTCAAGCCAAACAGCCCGTTCTTGGTCCATTAACAGGATATTATAGCCTACAAATTTCTCTAGGCCTGATAAGAAGGCATCGACAAGCGGCGTGATTGTCTTTTCCGTCGCTAATAGAGTGGATACAAACTTTGTCGGACTTGTTAGACCGAAATTTTCTAACCGATAAGTCTCCCGAGCCGCCTCAATCTTTCCGGTCTCGGCGAGTTGCGTCCAGGCTGGGGAATTTACGGCAGCACTTACGAAGCCGCAGCCAAATTTATTTAACCCTAATCCGTAGTAATTTCCACCCTTAGTCCGAACGGCGATGACATTGTCATCCTCAAGAACCTCTTCCTCAGTCGGCTCATTTTTATCGCGGTTTTTTGCAAGAAATCCAGCTGTCAAAGATGAAAACAAAGTACACATGTCATAAACACCAGTAAGATCAAATTAGTTCATCAATTTCCTGGGTGAGGTCTCGCGTTGCTGTGGCGCTCAATAATTTATCTAGTTTTGTAATAAAATAGCGATATTCTATGTATGGCGATACTTGTCCTCGATATCGAAGTAAGTCCAAATTATCTAGGTCCAGCAAAATTTCAGAATCCCGCTCAACCAAAACACCAAAGAAGGTAAATGGAATGAACTCTCTCGTCGCCTCAGAGTACAATGAACCCTTCATAGCTTTTTGTGCAACCAGTCCGACACGGTATGCATAAAGCCAGCGAAATGCATCAATACTTCCGCTGATACCGAGAATTGTAAGTCCGGGAAGTATTGGCGCATCCGATCGCCCAAAATATCCGTTAATCTGATGATAGGTGTACGGAGTGTCAGTATCAAAAATCGTAACCAACAAGCTTCTTGGTGTAATACGACCATTAGATTTCTCAAGGATCAGTTTGGTTATCCTTCGGGATAGAACCGCAGCAATCTCATTGCATCTGACTGGTGCAATTATNAAATTATTCTCGTATTTTTTGAATTTGGGTTTACTTATGTCAGCAAGAACTAAGGCACTCTCAAATTCACGCTGCTCGAGATCCAAGCCGTCGAAGCAATCAATTCGATTAATGCACTCTTCGAAATACCTTTGGCGGATTGCTTCCTCATGGGTCGTAATCTGGTGAGGATCAACCGTCACGCCATCAACATCAATAACAATATCGTCAGCCAGGACAGTAAAGCCAAAAGCTTGAGATATTACCTTTGAAGCAATAGCTACACCATAAAAAGCGCCCTCGCCCATCCAGCGGTCGACATTTTCAACAATGGCAGAACGGATTTTCGGTTCGTGGAGATGGTGGTTCTGAATGTAAGCATCAGCGATTACATCCTCCAACATGGCAATTCCCGTAAAGTCTAGTGGTTCGTCATATATTGAAGGGGCGGTCAACGAAGTCACTGAAGTACCCTGGAACAACGACCCTTTATCGTGCTCGCCATACCAGGCCTTAAGCTCTTCGGTACGTACCCAATCTGAAAAAGCCCGGGACAACCGTTCTGCCGTCCCCTTTTCCGTCAATAAAATGTCTCCGTCCCTTACTCCAGCTCGAAGTACATCCGCCCAGTTTTGTTGCCGATCTCTCTGAGAGTCGGTTTGAAGTTGATCTAAATATCGTAAAAGTTCGGACACTTTATTGCTATCAGACTTGTTCAATACGTCGGTTTTCGTATTCCTTTCGCCGAAGAGCAGCACGCGCAAGCAATGCCAAATCTTCTTGAATACGAAGATGCTCCCGTTTCAAAGGCTCTGGGAGACTGTGAAAATCGACCGTCCTGTTATGGGCAAAATTTTCGACATACTGCTCAACATTTTGGAGCATTTCCCGGACGTTTTGTTTGCCATACTTATTTACAAATTGTCTCCCCCAATCGTTTCCGTAACGCTCACACAATATCCCTCTAACCTGATCTGGAAATAGCGTAACAAATCCAATGTCAGGGCGCCGCCTGACAATTTCCGTTAAAACATGATGTGCTGCTTTGACAATTTCTTTTTTCCAATTTTTCTCTTTTACACGGTAAGGCAGCCTTACTTGGAATTCCTCAGCTTTTTCCCTCTCTAAGCCGTAAACATTATTTTCCTCGAACTCTTCATCCATAGGCGAATTTCGGGTTAGATCAAATGATGAGATAGTAAGGGTATGAATATCCTCATTCCCAACAATGTAATCGACCAACATCTCACGGGACTTTTCTGTTTCACCAGGAAATCCAACCAGCACAAAGCAGAAGTTCAAAATCCCTGCGGCACCCGATAGGCGCAGAACCTCATCGGTATAAGATTGCTCGGTCTTTTTATTCATTTCTTGCAAGATATCTGGGTCGCTAGTCTCCAAACCCCAATGGATTTTGCGACAACCGCCAGCATACAATCGCTCCATTACCCCGGGTGCAACGAACGCCTTCTCTAATCTAGCAAACGTCTCCCATTGCACGTCTAATCCGCGCTCACTGATGAGGTCTGATACTTCAAGTAATGTAGACGGTGCAGAGGTATCTTCCATAAATTTGAAATANACCGCCCGCCGGCCATAACGCTCAAAAGTTTCATTTTGAATACTTTGAATTTCGTCAACAACAGCAACTGCATCCCTAACTCTATAACGGTTTGAACCGTAAGGTATTGCACAAAAGGAACAACGGGCATAACAACCGCGGGTCGTTTGAAGAGGTATTAGATATTCTGGAAACCAGTAATCATTATAATCTATGTCTGTGAAATCTGGGCTAAAAGAGAGAAATTTCCCCGGAATAGATTCTGACCTGCGGTTAACATTACTAAGGTCCCCATCTCTTGATATGACGTTTGTAAATACGACATCCTCACTGGAAATTTCATATCGATGGATATTGAGCAATGGCACCTCACCATCCCATAGAACAAGATAGTCGAATAAATCCCTCAAATGGTTTGACTTAAATAACGACTCATAACATCGAGTGATCATCTGGCCACCAAGGACTATCTTCACCCTTGGAGCCGCCAATCTGATGCGAGACGCGAGGGTAAAGGTCGGAATAATTTGATCTTGGAAAGTGGTTGCAATCCCGACTATTTTCGGTGACGCGGGAAGAATTCGCTCCGATATAATTTGATCAAAGTAACTTATGAAAGGGTTAGCTAACTCGTCGTGTGTAGCAGCAGCGACAGACCCAAACATTGTTCTGTCGTATTTCATCGACAGGTTTCGAAGTCCCACCCCAAGTTGGTCGAACTCTTGCGACCTCTCCAAAAGTAACGCCTCAATNTTATTATAAGATTCTAGNAGTTGTAATGGATTTTCCAAATACGCCGGGTCGACTAGATTAGGTCGACAGTCGCCCATAAATTTATTGAAAAAATCTATGTTGCAATCGATTACCGTCGAGGAGTATCCATTTGCCCCCAAATACCCCTTAAGGAGCGGAAGGTTGAGTTGTGGGTGTAGAGGGCTTGAAACGGGCGTATTAACTAGAAAGCTATCAACCATCTTCTCGCATCAATCTATTATTAATTACGCGCAAAAACATATACAAAAACTCCTCCAACATTCTTTATGTGCAACGGCCCAATTTTAATTTTTTCACATAACTCTAAACCCGCGCCAGCAAGTTCTTCCTCAAACATAATCTCGTGCCGCTTAAAATCTCCATGCATTTCTATACCTGACTTGAGAGCGTCGATCTCAAGTTTGGCAACTTCATAATTACCGTCTTCCAAAGCTTTACCAATTATATATCCATGGTAATCTAAAAGCGCTCTTTTTTGGTCCTCTTCACTAGCGAAAAATGGCAAAATTTCGCCACCCATAATGTACACCCCACCATCTTTTAGATTTGTTTTGATATTTTCTGCAAATTTGCCGGCAAGTAATGGGGGTATATGATCATGCGCAAATACTGAGAGGATTGCGTCGTAAGGCACCGGACTCGAAAAAGTTATGGCATCATCGCAGTAGCAATTTGCCAAATCGCCAACATATGAGTTTAGTTTATCAAAACACCTCTCATCGATTTCAACTGCATCGAGCTTTATTGATGTAAGTTCACATAACCTTTTGGTAGCAAGTCCAGTGCCTGCACCTACCTCGAGAACCCTGTAGTTTGTTTGGTCACCTCTAAGGTTCAAAATAATTTCAATAATTTTTTTTATCATTTCCACATAATGTGGGTGGGTTGTCTCTACGGCGTGATATTTTTCAATATCAATATATCTAGACATTTCTGACACTAGGTAACCTCTCGTCGTCTAGGTATGCAAAGTGGCACCCGTGTTGTACTTTGGTGCCATCATCGTCTCAAAAAAAATTTATCTGAATTTAATAACCGAAGTATTTACTGCGAGCTTGTAACATTGTTGTTACTCATCAGATTTTGCAGTTCAACAGCAAATTCTTGGCTTAGGTATTNTGGTTTATCACGAGCGATAAATGTTTTCGGGATCTGCTCAGAACTTAGCNTAAGCGTTCCACCATTTTTTTCTATAAAACTTAGAAAATTTTCAATCATGCGGGTTGGGTCGCTGCACATGTTGCCATACTGAATATGCAGAACCCTTGATTTGTCAATTGTGCTAATCTGTTTATTTATGAGTTGGTCTAATTCTTGGACTTGGATAACAACTCGCTGAACTATTGGCAAATCAATCAAGTGCGCGACGCTGGCTGGGACCGGTCCATACCATCTCTTATCCGCTCCGTATCTTTTTATGCTAGCATTTATAACCGAATTCGCAACGTAGAGGGGGTCGCGATGAAGATAAATAAAAACCGAATTATGGATACCCCCAGCGATGTCAGTTATGTGTGGAAGCAGGTCTACATTATCAAATAACAATGGCTTACGTTGCACTCGTTGTACGGCTGATAGTTTACGACGCAGTTTGGCAAGCCACCTTTTTTTTGTTGATTGCTCCTCCGAATTGGGAATTATATCGCGCCAAAACCAGCCCCACTCGTTCGGTCCCCAGAGCCCGTCCGTAATACCATAAACGGACTCGTAGTTTGTGAAGGTTACTGATGGTTTAAATGCTTTAGAAACTAGAGCACCGATACTTGGTGACCGCCAAAATTTTGCATGTAAATTTGTAATGAAAGCAATATTTGTTTTTTGCCCCAACAACTGTTGCAAAAGCGTAGATCCACAACGCGGCAATCCGATTATGAAAATTACAGGCTCTCTTGTATTGACGGCTCCCAAACTGAAAAGACCCTCTACAGGGGCAAGGATACAACCTACCAAACCATAGATTAATTTTTCAGATAGCATGTTAATAAATGATCATTAGATTTAGGGACAATGAATCGAGAGATTGTCTGCACCAAGAAGATGCAACAGGAACGCTAACTTTGTTTTTGCAATCATTTCATTTCCGGTGATTATGATACCGGAATCTAATTTAATTCTGAGACTTGAACAAAGTTCATATAATTCTTCGGGCGTCACACGCTCATCCGGGTATTTCTGTGGTTTTGACGATTGAATTATCGATTTTGTTAACAACTCGTTGCCGACATCTTTAATGTCGGTATCAAAAACTTGTGTCACACCCTCATCGATTACCTCTTCCAAACGTTCATTATCGACAAACATTGTATTTTGTAAGATTGAAGTAAAATTATGCCTTTTCGGTCTTCTCGGGCGATCGGATATTTCCTTACCTGACGCAGACCATTTGCTCATACCACCATCCAACACAGCCACATTGTTATGGCCATGATAGCGCAACAGCCACCACATCAGAATGGCACCACTTCCATCGGTCATATCGTAGACAATTACTTTATTTCCATTTCCTACTCCAGAGGCCATGACATGGTCAGCAAAACTAGCCGGATCTACAAACTCGCCATTTTGATCTGAAATTAACCCATTAATATCGAAGTATGATGAGTACGGAATATGCTGTGCTCTCCATTTTTTTTCTGATGGAACATCACTTTCCGACGTTTGCAAACTCGCATACAGAATACGAATTTCAACTGCATCTATATGGTGAGCTAACCAATCTACACTTACCAAAGACTGAGAGTTTGCAAACAACATCTATGTAAGTCCAATTGCTCAAAGAGCCGAACCAGAGCGATATGGACCTAATTTATGGATCGCTTCAACCGCGCGTTTGGCATGATTGTTTTGAGTATAATCTCCATCGTCTGACGAATTGATATCTGGCTCGCCACGAATTTCACCAATTAGAGAAAGTACAATCTCCAGTTTCAGCCTGGCTTGAGCACTGGATGTTGCGTGCAAAAGTTCTCCATTTTTATGCAGTTCAGCAATTTTAGACGGATAAGTCTCTAGAAAGCGATACTGTAGTTCTCTGACTTGTGGGTCAGAGGCCCTGATAAAGTAATCTTTGCGTAACTTAAATCTTGTTCCAGGTATCGCTACGATTTCACTTTCAAAATCAAGCTTGGTTTCAAAAAAATTCGACCCCTTAAAGGGTTGTACCGATACGTTCACCCCAGCCTCTAAAACGCCGTGTTCCAGGTACCCCAGGAGTTTTTTCGCTGTTATTTCCACCTGCTCCAGTTTTGAGTCGGGGCTGCAAAGAATGACAGAAGCGAATAATGTTATTCCATATTTGGAAAAAAGATTGATATTCTGCAACACCTTTTGATAGCCATCTTTTTTTGTATATTTATTCCCATATTCTCTCCAAACCTCCTCAGAAAATGACTCGAGACCCGTGTTGACGACACGAAACCCGGCTTCTCCCATAAGAGCAATGGTCTCCTCATCCAGGCGGTCAGCACGAGCAAAACAAATATAACTGACTGGGTAATTTCTTTTAATTAATTCTTGGCAAAAGCTTTTAACTTTATTGAGATTTAGACAAAAATCATCGTCAGTGAAGTAAACTGTTCGAACCCTAGGTTGTGCATCAACCACTTTTCCGACTAATTCAGCCAAACGCTCGTCTATTACGTCAACCACTCCCACGCGCTTTAAACCGGCTGCATCACTGAGTTGATTGGTGGACACACAAAACTTACATCCAACTGGACAGTAATTGCGAGTAAATATCCTTACCGTGTGGATTGTCTCAAGGTTTATGTCGGAAAGGTGATCATCATACATATCAACATAATGATCCCAATATTTCTCGTAGGGAATATGTTGATACTCGGTCGCCTCGGTCACTTCCCAAAATTCCTCTGCACTCAACGGCACAGCATCATTGCGGAAGACAATACCTTGTATCTCATGAATTGGTCTCTCATTTGCTAGGTCAAGCATGGGCTTCTCACCCTCACCTAGGATAGCAATTTTGCATGGCGATTTATCGAGAATATTCTGATAGTTATATTGTGCTTCGATACCTCCGGCCACAAGTTGTGCCGTTGGGACCATTTTTCGAGCAAGGTGCATCGCTGCAATGTCATCCTCAAGCGACTCTTCCAAAACGGAAAAACCTATAATATCCCAGGATTGCTCGGCGAGCTTGTCTTCTAGCGATGGCCCATCCTGCGTTGCAACAAAGTAGGCTTGATCGAAACAATCGACATCCATGCCGTTTTTTTTAAGGTAACCCGCNATCCGATAAATACCNATACACGGGTGCAACCACTTCGTTGTAGAACTGTCTCGCGTTACGTTTGGCGCAATTAATAAAATATTTTTTTTCCGGTTTGCCATTTTATTTATGGTCCTTATCCGACAAAATTTTTATGCACACGAAAATTGGCATCCGGTAGTTGCTCAGTAGCTGTTTGAAGGGTTTCTGGGTCCTTGAGTTGGTGCATTGACTCATTCAAGTAATGAGGTCTGCATCCCCGATAACAATCTTTGATTTTGATATTATTTATCACCTCATTATATCTCTCACTGCCCAAAAGAGACTCGAANGTTTGATCACGAAGATTTCCTATGGTCTTNTGCATCGGACCACAGACGGCTACGTCCATATTGTTGCGTATCCACCATTCGAAATTGGTTGCGTAGCATTTTGTATAAGAGCGAGTAAATTCGGGGTCGGTTATCGGTTCTTTAGCGAATGGCACATTATTAATTTGAAATTGATAAGGCTTGTAAAGAACCTCAAATTGGTCATCACCAAATTGTTCAGCCTCAACTATTTTTGATTGTAATTCATCCCACTCAATATCGTATCTATCAGTGCGGACTTCGACGGCCCCCCGTTTTATAACAGGCTTGATAGAGAAATAATCTGCTCCAGCTTCTTTTACACGGCGCGCAGCATTCACTAAATCATGATAATTCGTTTGATGGACAACAAACTGTACACCAATTGTAAAATTATTCGGCCCAACGCGCAGGTCGTTAAGGGATCTAATATTTTCTAATATTTTTTCGTAATGACCAGATACCCCATGTGTTTTATCGTGAACTTCCGTGCTTCCGGCATCAAGGCTGAAGCGTATCCATGTAAAATAATTTGTTAACTCCCGAGACCACTCGTTAGGGTACATACCGTGGGTAAACATGCCTTGATCAAGTCCCATTTCTGCAATGCTTCTCGTCATAAACATAAATTGTTTGTGCATAGTTGGATCGCCAGAACCAATGTGTGTTACTGCTTTCAAACCCTGAGCTTTAGACAATCTTAAGACAGGCAATAATATATCAAGATCAATGTCATTTGCGCGCTTTTGTTGTCCCTCATACCCGGAACACCACAAACAGCGATGGTTACAATAATTAGTGGTGTCCACATTTATATGGACAGGATACATAGCCCGTCCTTCAAAAGTTCCTTTCACATGTTTAGGATGATATAGAACTTTCTGGCCGGAAAATTTATTAAGCATAAACTACTCCAAAAATAGGATAGTAAAGAAGCAAATGACATAGCTAGCATCAAGTCACTGCTATCCGATGCCAAATCACCTCATAGGATAAATATGATCGGGGTTTGCCTTTCGGCGCTTGAAATGACGCCACCTTTTGATCTTGAAAATCAGGCTGTATAACGTATCCTTCAAAATTCTCATCCATTATGCCCTGATACTATGATTTAGAAAATCTAATCGCCTCCCACTGCAAACGTTTTGGTATTTTCAATTAACCAATTGCATACTGTAGTTCCATATTGCTCGTGTATTTCCTCGTTAGAAATATTCACGGAGGATGGATCGAGAACGCTACCAATATAACGATCCTCACTGAGCCAATCTCTCGACAACAGTTCGTTAATATTTTCATTGCCGGGGCTAGTAGCCCCAAACGCCCAGTCTACCCCCGTGTCATTTAGAAGCGCTTCTATCAAAGCCGCATTCTTTAGTGCATTAGCTAGATCGTCAAACTTAGTTATAATCGAGTGTAAGTTTTTTATAATCTCTCGCTCAATACTGTCCGAGTCAATTTCACCGCGAATTATAGCTGCTGCTTTAATTGGATCGAAATCAATCAAACGTCCATCCAAGGCAAAATACTCTCGTCTGCCCATCGGCGGGAAACAAATGAGAACAAACTCAGGTTTCATTAACTCCAGCGAACACATCAGAATACGGCTCACGTAATCATAACTTTTCCCCTCCTGGCCAAGATTGAATTCGTGAATACGTTTGCCCGTCTTTAACGATAGTTTTTTAGCAACAATAGCTGCAAATGAATTTTCATAGTTAATATTTGAACCTTCAGTCCACTCATCCCCTATGAAAAGAATGTTCACTTCGCCCAGATCTAATGGCTCCCTGCCCCGATACCCAGCACTATTTATTGGCGGAACTGAAGTTTGGCCTCTCGGCAACTCTGATGCAGGCAGATGTGCCTCCGGCCAAATCATTGAATATTTGCTAAAAATTTCACGGCGCTCCCGTCTCAGGCGTAACTTTTGAGGCTAGGTCCCTAAATATTTCTATACCGTATTGGTTCACTACCCAGTCAAACAAACGTTCTCCATGCATTTGGTGACTTTCCAGGCCTGGATGAACATCCGTCTTTGAAACATTATCAATAATATCAAAATCGAAACCTAAATAATTAGTCTGGTTAAACCAACCGCGGTCACGGAAACCATGCCCCTGTTCTACCCAATCATAATAATTGTTAAAACAATAGCCCCATCGAATTTCTCGGCCGACCAGAGCGCTCTCTATTATTTTGAAGTTTTTAATAGCATTAACGACATCATCAAATTGAGAGTCTAATAAAGGCCAAATTTTATAATATTTCATGCTACTGGGATCTGCGGGAGTAATCATTCCTGAATTCACAGCTTCTGCTGTAGAAGCGTCAATCCTCAATCGGCGGCCATTATATTTAAAAAACTCGCGTCGGATCATGGTAGGAAATGTGATGATCACTAAATCTGGTTGCAAAAAGTCAAGGCCGCACATTAGCGTGCGAGAGATAAAATCATAACTTCCACCACCCAACCCCAAATTCCAGTTCGCGACGTCAACGTTAAAATAATTTGAGAGTTTAGATGTCATGACGCCAGGATATCGAAGCTTACGGTCATAATTGTTAGCCTCAGTGCAACTATCCCCTAGAGTGAGCACATTTATGGCGCAGCGCGGTTCAAATTCTTGGCAACTAAATCCNTGAGAATTATTTGGCGGCGGAGTCCAACCGCGCGGAACCTTGCCTCGTGGAAAATGAAAATCCAGAAAATCCGCAGAACTCTTAAAGGATTCATCAAGTCGGAAACGTTCTTCCATTGTTTCACCAAAATCTATTTTTCATCATCAAGNACATTTGTCGCGAGAAGGTGTTCTTTGAGAAGCAAGTGATATGCTTTTTGGGTTTGAACTATTCGATCATCGTATGATTTTTTTACTTCGGCTAGTTGAGTCTGGAACTCAGAAATCTTTGCTGGAATCCTGCTAGCATTCTCACGTAACCGCCATTCCGACGCAAATATCCATTGTTGTTTAAAGTCCCTTAAAGCGGCTTTAGCCTCGAGTTTATCGCATATCCTATCCAAATTCTCATGTGCTAATTCATAAATTTCACGATCAAGTTGGGTACGCTGCGCAATCTTCTTCTGTGTCTTCATGGGGAGGTCCTGGTAGTTGGGTAGACCACTACATTCCCGAACTAGATCCGCGGTAACACGCGGAAGCCTCATCCATTTAATTAACCCACAAAACCAAAACATTGTCTCCGGCAAACGTTCGGAAATACCGACGCCGTCAAAATTATCAGTTAATATTTTTTTTGTTATAAGGAGGCGATCTTGCTCTGAAGTCCGACCACCAACCAACTTATTTCTGG
Source organism: Rhodospirillaceae bacterium TMED167 (assembly GCA_002170915.1). Next base: position 21,701 of record NHHQ01000025.1, read on the forward strand.
TAAATTCTTGAACAATTAAATTGCAATCTGCATNAGTATCTAAATAAGAGTCCAACCTGCGCATAAGTAATGACTCTTTGCTCATGTGAGGGGACGCACCTGTAACTTGCCACGCCTTCGGATTAGAGGCGTAAGCTTCGCTAATAAACTTCTCCGTAAACAGGTTGGCCGGCTCACTCAGCAATATAAGCCGCAAACAATTCCTTTTTTGTCTAGTAGATTCAAAATTCTCCCGATCAACAATGGTGACGGGATGTTTCGCTTCCTCTTCGTGGGAGTTGAGCGATTCTATATTACGAAAATAGTTTACAATTTTAAAATAGCTGGGGAAAAACTTAGTGAATATTTCAACAATATCAAAATCGAATTGAACAACCTCTAAATCGGATGACAATTTAGCAATCTTATAATCTGTATCATAATTTTTCTGCATACAATTGGGGTCTCATATACCTCTATTAAACGTGTGAGAAGGCCAATTGCAGAATTTAATTTTACAAAAAATTAGGATATTGCACTTGCGAAGGCAACAAACTAAGGGACCGTATTCTGCAGGAGTAGTTTATCCACATTAGCTTCCGAGATGCTATTTTATCTTTGACAGCGGATTGATTAGACAGTTTTTTATCTCACAATAATGGAACTAAATAATATAAGATTACTTCATGTAGCCTAAAATATTTGTACCCACCTGACATTGTTAAAGTTTAAATACGCCAAAACGCTAGTAGGGCTTTTATTTGTGAGCAAATGGACGCAACTCGACATGTTTTGTTTAATTCTTCACAACGAAAACTGAAGATGTGTAAGATACAATTTTTAAAAATTTAATGATAGAAATCTGTAAAGAACGTTTCCACATCTCGCTTAGTTTAAAGTACCAAATTTATAAAATTCATGAGGTTTTTGGTCGCAGATTATGAAGATTATTTTTTTGAAGAGCGTTCGTTTGATAGAAATTTATTAAACGTGTGCTTTGGACTGGCATTGAAATCTGTTTTTTAACGGACGCGAAATCCACGGTGGAGTTAAAAACCTTAGCCTTAATTTTATCCCAATAAGCTCTCTCGAATATTTGGGTAATATCTGCAGGCTCCCCGATGCCGTAGCGTCGAGTGACAAAGCTTAATACCCTCGCGGCAGGTGGCGTAATCGCATAAAGATCTGCATCGAGATAGTCACCAAATTTATTTGCCCATGTGCCGCTAGGATCAATGTTTCTTGGGGTGTTCCCCTCTAATTCCTTGTCTTCGGCGTGCACGAAATACAATCCAACGTCAAACTGCTCTAGTGTATCCAACCAAGTTGCATAACTTACTGGTTTATGGATGTAAAAGTGAGAGGATTTCTCAGCAATGGACTCATAGGCGCTCATGTTTTGCTCGCCCCAGACCATCGGATAAAGATGAAAAATAATACCAAGCGACTTGGCTTTTTCTGCTATTGTCAATATGAATGGCCAACGGGATTTATACGCATCCTCCACTAAGAAGGTGCCTCCGTGAACCACATGCAAACAACCATCAGTCTCACTCAATTTTGGACGAGAACAATTCCTGCCAAAAGATGTTTCAGGTAGATAAATTCTTTTTTGATGGCTTCGAATCGATGCGATATAAGATCGATGATATTTCGAGTAGAGCGCTCTAGCGCAAACTGCAATATAGTGGTTCAGAAGAAATCGAAAAATTTCCGCATTTCTGGTTGCACGGATCTTAGCGGCTGTCCCGTTTTCAATCCGGGTAATTGGACTCATCGCAGGGTCTGCCAAATCATAAAAATCAATCACAGCGATATTCGCGCGGACCATGAGAGTGATAAGTGCCTCGGCAAATCCTCCATCTGCGCCCGTAAACACGTGGAGCGCCAGATATCTCTCATCAGCGAGTATTTCGACCAGATCAAATGGGTTTTTGAAGTAGATTACTTCATCAAAACTTATTTTTTTACCAGTCTCCATCTGGTTGGATTCATGAGTAACAACACAAACTTTAAAACCCTTACTGCGGATACATCCAGATAATTTAAAAATTCTTGC
>NHHQ01000026.1 GCA_002170915.1 Rhodospirillaceae bacterium TMED167
TTATCAAGAGATAAACGCTGTAAATGAAAGGGCCCGTAGATGATTTGCGGAACCCTGTCTTGTATTCATTGGTCCAGTTGAATAGGTTCTCCTCTTCGCTGGCGCCCGTAGCTCAATTGGATAGAGCGTCTGACTACGGATCAGGAGGTTGAGGGTTCGAGTCCTTCCGGGCGCGCCATTATTTTTCTGTTATATTCGCGAAGATCTATCCGCAGGGATCTTAGGGTTCTGAGTGACGGAGCCTCAACAAGGAGCCTTGCGCATTGTCCGTGAGCAAATATAGCGTGCCATCGGGTCCTTGGCGAACGTCTCGGATGCGGCCGACGCGGTCTTTGAGAAGACGCTCTTCTGATACAATTTTGCCGCCTTTCAATGTCAGCCGCACGAGCATGGCGCCCCGGAGCGCGCCCACAAATAGATTTCCCTGCCAGTTCGGAAAATGATCACCATCATAGTAGGCGAGGCCCGACGGCGCGATGGAGGGGTCCCAGAACCATTTGGGCTGCCCCATGCCGGGGTGGCGGGTGCCTACACCAATCTTGGCGCCGCTATAGTGGGTTCCGTAAGAGATAACCGGCCAACCGTAATTTCGCCCCGGCGACGGTGTGTTNATTTCATCGCCTCCGGCGGCNCCATGTTCCNCGNTCCAGAGNGTNCCAGTCTTGNCNGTTTAATACCGCNCCCTGNGGGTTNCGNTGGCCGANGGACCAGATNTCAGNCGCGCCTTTCACGCCCGCTGCAAAGGGATTGGTGGTTGGAATCGATCCGTCCGTGTTGATGCGGAGCGTGCTGCCAGCGTGATCAAAAGGATCTTGGGCGCGTTCCGACTGGCCACGGTCACCGATGGTAAAGAACAGCGTATTATTCGATGTCAAGACGAGCCTCGAGCCGAAATGAATTTTCGAATTTGTCGGATTATTTTGCCGGAAAAGGACGCGCAGCTTGTCCAGTCGTGGCGGTGTTCCCGCTATAAAATGGGCCTTGGCAACGGATGTTCCCGTGGTGCCGTTCCGCCGGGGTTCCGAATAGGTCATATAAACGTATTTATTTAATGTGAAGTTGGGGTCGAGCGCGATGTCGAGTAATCCGCCCTGGCCGCCGGTTGCAACGGCTGGGACATTGTCCACTAGCGTCTTTTGCCCATCCGAACCGATCCATTGAAGGGTTCCGCGCCGTTCAGTCACCAGCATCGTGCCATCCGGGAGGAATGCCAGCCCCCAGGGATGCACCAATCCCCCGGCGACGGTGTCGACCGTGATGCGTTGCTTCTGAGCGCGTATTGTCTGGGCCTGAGCTAAGACGAGGGGCAACGCCACGATCATTATCATCAAAAGCAGGCCGACCCCTTGAACCTTAATGGACTGCAACAAAAATGACTTAGNTGGTTTCATCAAAAATCCCCAAAATATATTCCTGTGCATATTCTTGCCGCGGTTCAGGTGGCATCGTGTGTTATGGCGGCGACGCGGTTCCTGACNCCTGGACAGGGTGGCCGGAACTTCCTGCGAGGGCAGAGGATAATTCGAAAATCAGCTGCGAACCGGCATAATGTATCAATCATATTGTGTACCGCCACTGGGCGGCCCGCAAGAACTGTCCCCTGGAGAGCTTGAATAGTTACAGCATGTGGGACACGGTGGCGGTCAAATGATAAAGGACACAGGGAAAAAGAAAATGCAGACAGGGCCTCAGGACGATGAAATCGAAAGCCCCATTCCCGTCCATCTCGTTGGCAGTATCCCGCTGGCATCGGCCAGTGACGTGTTTGACCTCGTGGGCAGGACGTTGAGCGGTTGCTGCCACCGTATTCCGGATGGTGAAACGGGAGAACGCAAAAACTGGATCGGCTGGNAACTTGGAGNGTTCGCCGGACAGGAGGCTTTAATTCAATCGGATAAAAAGGATCGTGACTATCAACTCTATCCGCCTTTTACCTTTGGACCAGATCATGGGCCTGACGACCTGGATTTCAGCGATCTGGGTTTTGCCAGGGAAGCCGGTTNGTCCTTCGATTTGTTTGAGGAAAAACAGGCGGCAGGTATTTTGCCCGAGGATGCAAACTTTCTTGTCGCTATACCGACCCCATTTGCGCCGGTCTATTCCTTTACTGCCTATGCCATTCAGGAGCAGGTATTTCCGCTATATGAAGCGGCCATCTTATCTGAACTTCAGGCAATATGTGNGGTGGTCCNGCCTGATAAGCTCTCCATCCAATGGGATGTAGCGACCGAAATGAGCATTTTTGAAAAGGTNTANTCAGTGCCTCTGGCGGATCCTTGGACGGCTTTAATAAAAAGGCTAGCGAGATTGGGCGCGGCCGTTCCGGAAGGCGTAGATATGGGGTACCACCTGTGTTACGGCAGTATGAATAATCGACATTGGAAGGAACCGGATGATCTTGGCATGTGCGTCAAGGTTGGCAATGCCGTTGCAGAACGGCTTTCCCGTCCGATTAATTTTTTACATATGCCGGTCCCGGTGGACCGCACCGACGACGCGTATTATGCACCTCTTAGAGATATTGACTTGGACCCTGTGACGGACATTTTTTTGGGGTTGCTGCATGACGACGGCGGTGCAATGGGTAACAAGCTTCGGCTGTCCGCCGCGTCCAAGGTCTTGAATGATTTCGGAATAGCTGCGGAATGCGGTCTCGGCAGGCGCCGGCAGGAAGATATAGCGAAAATTTTGATGCTTCAGGGGCAGGTGTCGCGAAGTAAACAGGGATGATGGACGGACCGGTGAGATCGCAGGCCCATGCGCCGTTGACACGGTAAGATCGCATCCATATAGTTTTCATAAAATAAACGTTGTTTTATATGTTAAACAAATACAGTTGACTGATGTGGAAATATCCAACGTCCGGGAAATTCTAATTTGAGCGTGCGACCGTGTTTTGTTATAGCGATACATTCAGCGTTGCATCATCGGCCTGTGTCGAAGTGTCTAAATGTAGGCCTCGGTTCGTGAGAAATTTTCGACGTTNNCCATNTTCNGTTTCTATTTGAANAATCTAACCCATATTTTACAGAGAGGATCTATCGCAATGAAAAAAGTTCTGCTGGCCATGACTTTAGCTTTTGCCGTGCCATTTGCAGCATTTGGTGCTTCGCAAGTGGTTGCTAAGGAAATGACCCTCAAAGCGGTTTCAATGCTTCCTAAAAAAACGCCGATCGGGAAAACTTTTGGAGGTTTTATTGACCGTATTAATGCGAAAATGAAGGGTGAATTTCAGATTGATTGGCGAGGTGGACCAGAAGTGGTGCCCCAGTTCAAGCAACCGAACGCTGTCAGACTGGGTTCTGTCGATATGACGCTGACCAGCCCGAGTTACGCTAACGGTATATTGAANGTATCCGGTTCAGCCAATTATTCTAATCGTCAATACAATGACATCAAGGCAACGGGTTATCATGCTTTGATGGCTAAACTACATGCTGCGAAAGGTTTGGTCTATGTCGGCGAGCTGCCAGTGTCCCAGCTGCGTTTCCATATTTTCCTGAAGGACCCTATCCAGAAATTGGAAGACTTCAAAGGTATGAAGATTCGGGTGTTCCCAGCTATTGCCCCAGCGATAAAAGCGCTTGGTGGAAACCCAGTCGTATTACCCATGACACAGATTTATACAGCCATGGAACGCGGAGTGGTCAAAGGTTTTGCGACAGGCGTCTCCGGTGTCGCAAAAAAATACAAAGGTCTCATAGGCGCGTACACGACACCAGGGTTCTATCGCGCAACCTTCCACGTTCTGGTAAATCCCAAGTCCTGGGCCAAACTGCCAGCAGCAACCCAAGCCAAAGTTATCGATTTCGTCCGGAATGTAGACCCGGCGACCTACGAAGCGAGCTGGAAGCCGAGCCTGGAAGCCGGTTATGCCGATTTAGCTAAAGACGGCGTGAAAGCTGTTAAATTTACGCCAGCCGAGGAAAAAAAGTTTAAGTCGACCGTGCTTGAAGCCGCCTGGGCCGCTGTGAAGGCGAAAGACAGCGTGAACGGGCCTACACTCCAAAAAATGCTGATGGAATAGCTTGCAGGCTTCATTTGCTGTAATGTGGTAAATCCCCAATCGATGGCGCAGCCTTTGCCGTCGGTTGGGTTTTGTCCTAATGGTTTTTTGCAGTTATGTGGAATTTTCTCAGCACACTTGCGAACTGGTTTGACCGCATTAATAGGGCTTTGGCGGCGATTGCTTGTGCTATGATGGTCATGATCACTCTCGCGATTTGCATTGAGATATTTACTCGTACGTTTCTCGATTTATCCAATCCCTGGCTGGTCGAACTCAGTGAAATAACGCTTTTATACTTAACCTTCTTGGCAGCTGCCTGGGTGCTGGGTAATGACAAACATGTGTCCATTGATTTACTCGTAGGGTACATGGGGAGGCGCCTGGCGGGATCCTTGCAATTCGCTCTTTCGTGGTTCGCTGCTGCCGCATGTTTCATTGTCTGCTGGTTCGGGATTCTGACCGTTATCGACCAGTTTCAGGCGGAGATCCGGGAGCCCACAATCATGGCCCCGTTGACCTATTGGATCACGGCAATCGTTCCCTTCGGTCTGCTTCTTCTGGGGTTTCAGTTTCTTCGCCGAGGGCTGCGTGCGCTCTTAGGGATGCCTCTCGCCGTAGCAGGTAAGCGAGACGGAGGGCATGCATAGTGCTGTGGTGGGAGGCCTTTCTGGTTATCATGGGCCCTTTATTCGTGCTGATGTTTATTGGCATGCCGGTGGCGTTCGCTTTTCTTCTGGTTAATGTCGTGGGAGCGTATCTGTTTTTTGGCGGCATTCCGGGGATGTTACAGTTGGTGATCCAGGTCTCGGAGTCTCTCAGCACTTTCACNCTTGTTCCTGTGGCACTNTTTCTGGTGATGGGTGAAATTATGTTCCATTCCGGGATTGGTTTAAATTTGCTGGATGCTCTCGATAAATGGTTCGGTAGCCTGAAGGGACGGCTGGCGCTTATGGCCGTTGGCGGGGGCGTCCTTTTTTCGACACTCACCGGTAATAGCATGGGTAGTATTGCCCTATTGGGGTCCTCCCTGGTTCCGGAGATGGAAAAACGGGGTTATGGCAAACCGATGTCCCTAGGGCCAATTTTAGGGAGTGGCGGCCTTGCCATTATGATTCCGCCTAGTGGTTTGGCGGTGCTGTTGGGGGTGGTGGCTGAACTCTCCATTGGCCGTATTCTGATCGCCATAATCCTCCCCGGTATTATCATGGCGGTACTTTATACTCTCTATATCGTGGGCCGTTGCGTGGTGGACCCAAAAGTTGCTCCGCCCTTTGCGGTTGAGCACACTCCCATCTCGCAAAAGATAAAAGTTACTGTGACACAAATTTTGCCGGTCGGATTTATCATTTTCATGGTCGTTGGTGTAATATTTGTTGGCTGGGCTACTCCAAGTGAATCGGCTGCTTCTGGAGCGTTGGCGACGTTCCTATTAGCCACGCTCCAACGCCGGATGAACTGGACTGTCTTCAAGAATGCCATCGTTGGCAGCCTGGAAATCTCGGTTATGCTGCTGTTGATCATTTCCGGCGCGCTGGCATTTACGCAGATGCTAGCCTTCACCGGTGCGACAGAGGGGCTGGTCAATCTGGTTCTTAGTCTGAGCACCAGCCCGCTGATCATCGTTGGCATTATGATCGTTACCGTGATCTTGCTGGGCATGGTGATGAGTCCCGTCCCCATTATGCTGGTTACCTTGCCCGTATTTGTGCCTGTGGTTGAGCAGCTCGGATTTGATGCGATTTGGTTTGCGGTTTTGTATCTCATTGCGATCGAGACTGGGTCAACGTCGCCTCCTTTCGGTGCAGGTCTATTTGTTATGAAGGGCGTGGCACCTAAGGGCACCACCATGGGAGAAATCTATCGGGCGGCCGTACCCTTTCTCATCTGTGATGTTCTTGCCATTCTGATTGTGTTGTTTTTTCCCATTATTGTCTCTTGGCCTGTCACGTTGATGTCCTGACTGGCGGCGGCTTTAACCTGAGATTGAACGTTTTATTGAAGTCATTCAGGGTTGACTCCCAACGGCCAATTCAGGATACTCGTTGCAATTATAAAACAATGTTTTAAATATAAAACATTTCACGCGAGTGCCATCTCATGGACCATAACCCTCATTTGCAGCCCTGGAAGCGACCGGAACCTAATAAAGAGGCCGGCAAGGGTAGCATCGAAATCCCGGATGAGATCGAAAATATCGTCCATCAGACACGGGCGGCCGCCCCGTCGGACTATGAAAACCAACTCGGAGAGGCGCTTGAGGCAATTTTTGGTGATGGTGCGACGGAATTGGCAGATATCGTCGCCCGTCTCAACGAGCGGGGCGTGCGGGCACCCCATGGGCAAGCGTGGACAGAAAACTCATTTTGCGCAGAGATGAGCCGGCTTGGTGCGTGACCGCCGACCGCCGGTTTAATACACAGGCGTCCCAGGCGTCCGATAAGTTGCATGCGAGGAGAAAAAGATGACAGACATAGCCTATACCTCTGCTCAGGTTGAGCAGCTCGTTAACACGGGGTTGATGAACCTTTGGTATCCCGTGCTCCCGAGCTGGAGAGTTCATTCGGACCCGGTTGGCATTACCCGGCTCTCGCAAAAAATTGTGTTGTGGCGTGACAATGACGGGGTCGTTCACGCAATCGAGGACCGGTGCCCCCACCGTGGCGCCCGTCTGTCGCTGGGATGGAATCTCGGGGACCGATTGGCGTGTTGGTATCATGGTGTGGAAATCGACGGAGACGGTGTTGTGGTCGATGTGCCGGCCATGAACAACGCGTCAATGACCGGTAAGCAATGTGTTTCCAAGTATCCAGTGAAAGAAATTGAAGGCGCCATTTTTTTGTACTTTGGCGATGAGGCGCATCCGGACCCATGTGAGCTTGATCTGCCAAAAGAGCTGGTGGGAGAGGATTTTAGTAATTTTCTCTGTACTGCCATGTGGAAATGTAATTACCGGTATGCGGTGGATAATGTGATGGACCCGATGCACGGCGCGTATCTTCATGCAAAATCACATTCGATGGCGTTGGGTGACAAGGAAGCCAAAATGCGGATCGAAGACACAAACTTCGGTCTTATTTTTGAGAAAGAAGGTCAGCGCGATGTCAACTTTGACTGGGTCGAGCTGGGCGATAGCGGTGCCTTGTGGATGCGGCTATCGATTCCCTATCGGCAGAACGCCGGGCCGGGCGGTGTTTTCTATATCGTGGGATTTGCAACNCCAGTGGACGAGAACCATACGCAGGTCTTCTTCTGGCGCACCCGACAGGTNAGTGGTTGGAAAAAANATGTCTGGCGGTTCATGTACCGCAACCGGCTGGAAAAACTCCATTGGGATGTTCTGGAGCAGGACCGCCTCGTTTTGGAGGTGATGGCTCCGGATGCTCGGAACCGGGAACTGTTGTATGATCACGATAAGGGTCTTGTTCGGGTTCGCCGTGATATGAAAAAGAAGGCAGAAGCGCAATTGGCGACGCTTGCCGCGATCGAGTCGGCCCGCGCCAGCAATCGGACGCAAGCGGTTACGGGCGATTAGGGTCCAGTGCCCAGGTTTGAACTGACATGACCAGCCCCATATCTCTCGACGGTAAACGCATTTTGGTCACAGGTGCGGCGCGCGGTCTTGGCCGGGCATTCGCCGAGGCCATGATTGACGCCGGGGCCACGGTGATGGTGGCGGATATTTTGAAAGAGGGGGGCCAGTCGACGGCCGATGCCATTGGGGCCGGTTTTGCAGAGCTTGATCTTGCCGTCCCCGAGAGTGTGGACGCGTGCATGGCGTCGACCGTGGCGGCGTTGGGTGGCTTGGATGGTTTAGTCAACAACGGCGCCATTGCAACAGGCATCGGCGGCCCCAAAATGACGGAAATCGAGACCGACGTCTGGGACCGCGTCATGAGGATTAATGTCCGGGGCACCTGGCTCATGAGCAAGGCGGCCGTTCCTCATTTGGCACAATCTAGGGCTGGTAAAATCGTTAACCTTGCATCCGACACAGCTTTGTGGGGTGCACCTCGGCTGATGCACTATGTGGCGAGCAAGGGCGCGGTCTTATCCATGACGCGATCCATGGCCCGGGAACTTGGCGAGAACGGGATCGCGGTCAATTCCATTGCGCCCGGGCTCACCGCCGTAGAGGCCACCAAATATGTGCCGCAGGACCGTAAGACCCTTTATGTGGAAAACCGCCCGTTTAACCGGACCCAGATGCCCGATGACGTGACCGGAGCGGTCTTATTTTTGGTATCCGACGCAGCCAGCTTTATCACCGGGCAATGCATCCCGGTGAATGGCGGCTTTGTTATGCGTTGAGAATGAATGAGATGAAGGGAGCAACCTGATGCCGGATATAACGGAAATGGAATTTGAAGATCTTGAAACTTGGAAACAGCCCGCAGACAAAAACTTTGCCGAGTGGATGGAAAGCCGGGTCGCGCGGTTCGAGACCCGAACCTATGATTGGGATGCCCTGAAATTCCAGGCCGACCATGATCCAAAATATGCACGCGCCCAATGCCGATATATGGGAACCGGCGGGACGGGTATCTCAAATGATGAAAATGTGGTGCCTGCGGAACATTTTACATTTTCAACAATGGTCTTGCCTGCAGGCTGTGAAGGGCCGCCGCACATGCATGTGGACGTGGAAGAAATTTTCTTCATGCTCAAGGGAAGCATCCGGCTCACCATTGAAGATGATGGCAATTTCCATGAAACCATTCTGAAAGAACGGGATCTGGCCTCCGTGCCGCCGGGGTATTACCGCGGACTTTATAACATCGGCCAGGAAGAGGCGCTGATGTTGGTGATGCTGGGCAATAAAAAACCGGTGACACCGCATTACCCGCCGGACCATCCGCTTACCAAAATCAAACGGCCTAAAAAATAGAGAGGCCACGGGGTGGATCAGCGCACAAACACAGCCCACTGGGTAGACGATGCCTATCCAAGTCGGCGCATGGATGTCGACGGCAGGATACAGACCTACCGGGAATCAGGTGACGGTGCGGCACCCCTGATGATCTTGCTCCACGGGATTGGCTCGGGCTCTGGATCCTGGGGTTATCTCATGGATCACTTTAAACACCGTTACCGGCTCATTGCCTGGGATGCGCCTGGCTACAATATCTCCACACCGCTGCCTGAGGACAAACCGGGGGCGTCCGGTTACGCACGGGCGCTCGGCAGATTTCTCGACGTGATAGATGTCCGGCCTGCCGTGATGATCGGCCATTCCTTGGGTGCCATGATGGCGGGTGCATATGCGGCGGAAGTTAATCCAGATGTGCCCGTACTTATTCTGGGGGATCCTGCCAATGGGTATGGGGAAGCGGCACCGGAGANNCNNGATCAAAAACTTCAGCACCGGNTGGACATGGTGCGTGATCTGGGGCCTGAGGGCATGGCCGAGACGCGGTCCGGNAANCTGCTTTCCGATACCCCGCCNGAAGAAGCCGTCGAGATGGTCAAATGGAATATGCGCAAGACGACGGTGCTGGGATATGAGCAGGCGTCGCACGCCTTGGCCGACGGACATCTAAAAGGCCGGGCCGGGGAATTTGAGGGTAAGGTGCTCGTGCTGTGCGGCGGAGAAGACCATGTTACTCCGGTGGCCGCCTGCAGGGATGTTGCCGCCGCTTATAATGACGCCCCCTTTGATGTTTTGCCGGGCCTTGGCCATGCGTCCTATGTCGAGGGGCCCGACCTCTTCAACCATGCTGTAGAACAGTTCTTAGGGGCGTCCCATGCCTGACGGCCAACAGACTTCGCTGCCATCGGCCCCAGAATCCCGGGAGGCGCCCAAATATATCGTGCCGGGCTTACAGAGGGGGCTCGAAATCCTGCGTGCCTTCAGACGGGATCGTCATCGCATCGGCGCGCCGGAGCTGGCCCGCGAACTGAAAATTCCCCGTTCAACCGTCTTTCGGCTTATCCAGACCCTCGAATATATGGGCTTCCTGGAAAAGCTTGCAAACGGGTCGGAATATCGGCTGAGCGTTGGTGTTTTGTCTCTTGGTTTTGAATTTATCGCCTCTCTCGAAGTGACGGATCTTGCACGCCCGCTGTTGGAAAAACTCCGGGACGAAACGGGCCACTCCGTTCATCTCGCCATCCGCGACGGCGGCGACGTCATCTTCGTCATCAAAGCGCGGACCGAAAGCGCGTTTGCCAGCAGCATTAATATTGGGACCCGGTTGCCGGCGCATGGCACGGTCCTAGGCCGGGTAATTCTGGCTGACCTGTCTGACCAGGAGCTTGATGAGGTCTATCCGCAGGCAAACTTGCCAAAGTTTTCGCCTCAAACACCGCAGAACTTGGATGATCTCAAGGCTCTCCTTGGCCAGGATCGGAAACGCGGCTATGCCCGCAGTGCCTCATATTTCGAGACCGGCATTGCATCGGTTGCCGCCCCTGTCCGCGATCAAAGCGGGCGCGTCATTGCGTCGGTTAATATCACATTTCAAGACGGTGTCGTTGCTGAAGAGGACATTGAAACCAACCTTGTGGGGGCTTTGGTAAAAACCGCTGGAACGCTCTCGGGTCTTCTAAATTATCACGCCGGGACGGTGTTGCCCGACGGCGAGGGGGTATCGTGAAAATTGATTTATCCGGACGGACGGCCGTCGTAACCGGCGGGACCGCGGGGATCGGCCTTGCCGCGGTACGGTTGTTTCTAGAGGCGGGAGCGGCGGTCGCTCTCTGTGGCCGGGATAAAGACAAATCGGCAGGTGTGGCCGATGTCCTGAGAGCCGATTTTCCCGGCGCCAATATTCTGGCCGAGGCCTGCGATGTGCTCGATAAATCGNACGNAGAGGNATTTNCTGCTGCTGTGAAAAAAACGTTNGGCGGGACCGATATGCTTGTCCTGAATGCCGGCCAGGCGAGACTGTCCACGTTTGANAATACGAGCGATGCAGCATGGCGGGAGGAACTGGAACTTAAATACTTCAGTGTGCTTAATCCGGCCCACGCGTTTTTACCTCAATTGGAAACATCGGACGCGGCANCGATCGTGTGTTCCAGTTCTCTTTTGGGNCGGCAACCGGAACCCCATCTGGTGGCAACGTCCTCCGCTAGGGCCGGGCAATTGTCTCTGGTTCACGGCATGGCNCATGAACTTGCNCCTAAAGGCATCNGGGTAAACTCCATTCTCATCGGCCAGGTTGCGTCNACCCAGTGGCGCCGCCGGTTCGAGGCCCTCGAAGACAAAAGTGTCACCTGGGAGGCCTATACGAAGGCAATCGCGGACCGGGCCGGGGTTCCCCTGGGCCGGATCGGAACGCCTGAGGAAGCCGCGTCAGCTCTTTTCTTTTTGGCGACACCCATGTCGTCGTTTACTACTGGATCAACCGTGGATGTCTCGGGGGGGCTATCGCGTCATGTCGGATAAAGCGACCGTCGGNGAAGTTGCCATTGCCTTTCTCGAAGAGTGCGGCGTGGGGGCGGCGTTTGGCGTTATCTCAATCCATAACATGCCGTTTTTGGATGCCATCGGAGAACGCGGNAAGATCCGCTATGTTTGTGCAAAGGGCGAGGCCGGTGCCGTCAATATGGCCGATGCCTATGCCCGGGTGAGCCGGGGCCTNGGGGTCGCCTTTACAAGTACAGGCACCGCCGCCGGAAATGCCGCCGGTGCGATGGTCGAGGCGCAGACCGCNGGCACGCCCGTGCTTCACGTCACGGGCCAGATCGACACCCTCCATTTAGACAGGAACCACGGTTTTATCCACGAGGCCAGGGATCAACTCACCATGCTCAAGGCGGTTTCCAAGGCGGCGTTCCGGGTGCGTACGCCCGAGGAAGCCCTNACGGTCTTCAAGGACGCCGTCCNAGAAGCGCTCACTGCGCCCATGGGACCGGTCAGTGTGGAGGTTCCGATCGATATCCAGCAGGCGGAGATCAGCTGGCCAGATGATCTTACTCCCCTTGCCGTCAAGCTGGCAGCGCCAAATCCAGCTGACCTGGATACTCTGGCGGACGCTTTGGCCGCGTGTCACCGGCCACTTTTGTGGCTTGGCGGCGGCGCGCGCCCTGCTGCAGAGGCTGTCCGCCGTCTCGCCCATATGGGGTTTGGCGTAGTGACAAGTGTGCAAGGACGGGGGGTCTTGGCTGAAAATCATCCGGCCACCTTGGGGGCATACAATCTTTATAACCCGGTTGAGGAATTCTATGGCACGTGCGACGCCCTTGTCGTTGCGGGCTCGCGGCTCCGCAGCAACGANNCCCTGAAATACANACTNAAGCTGCCGGCACCGNATTTCCAGATCGACGTGGACCCGGANGTGGTNAACCGGCCNTACGTACCGGACCANCTCATATTAGGAGATTGTGTGCCGGCCNTAAATGGCCTCGCNGACCGGCTTGCAGGGANGGCTGTCCCCGGACCCCGGATTTATAGAGGATCTCCAATCTGCAAAGGCAGCTGCCATGCGGTCTCTCCGGAAGGGGTTTGCCCCCTATGAGCCGCTCGTGGATGCCGTGTCTGATCAAGGCGGCGCGGATCTCATCTGGGTACGGGACGTGACCATTTCGAATAGCACCTGGGGCAACCGGGCAGTGGATTTGAGCGGGCCCTGGGACGGTGTGCACGCGCTTGGTGGCGGCATCGGTCAGGGCATGCAAATGGCGATCGGCGCAGCCATTGCCGCGCCTGACCGACGTGTAATCTGTCTCGTGGGAGATGGTGGGCTTCAGGTTAACATTGGTGAACTGACCACTGCGGCGCAGGAAAATGTGAATTTGGTCGTGATATTGATGAACAGCCAGGATTATGAAGTGATCAAAAATATTCAGGATGCGGCGTATGGCGGACGGAAGCATTATTCCGATATTTATGCGCCGGATTTCGANNCCATGGCATCTGGCGCAGGGTGGTCCTATCAAAAGNTATCCGATCTGGGCCNNGCNAGTCACGGTGCTGGCNGGTGCNGTNCAAACNCAAGGGNCAACCATGATCGAAGTGGATATGGCGGCNATCGGTCCCTACNCCANGNCGTTCGGCGGGCCGCCGGTTAGGGCGGCGGAAGCGCCTAAGGGCCGGTGACAGGAAGGGGTGACATGCGAGAGACTGTTCTGATGATCGGTTTCGGCGCCATCGGGCTGGAGGTGGCGAGACGGCTGACCGGAGACTCGGCTGCGAGGCTCCATCAAATCATGGTCCGGCCAGGTCGGGAAGAAGGTGTCCGGGATCAGGTCAATGGGGGTATTCAGGTGATTTCCTCACTCGAAGACATCGACCCCCTGCCGGACTTTGTTCTGGAATGTGCCAGCCACGAAGCTGTTGCTGAATACGGGCCATACTTTCTCGAAAAAGGCATCGACTTCGGGGTGGTTTCGATCGGCGCATTTTCCAATCCGGATGTGTATGACCGCTTGGCAGCATCAAGTCGGAGTGGCGGCGCTCAGCTGTGTATTCTGCCAGGGGCGGTCGGGGGAATGGACGCTCTGTCGGCGGCGCGGGCCGAAGGCCTGGACGATGTGACCTATATATCCCGGAAACCGCCGCTAAGCTGGAAAGGCACCCAGGCAGAAGAGTTGTTTGATTTGGAGAGCATCATAGAAGCAGCCGTCATTTACGAGGGAACGGCTCGGGAGGCCGCCAAGCTGTTTCCAAAAAATGCGAATGTCGCGGCGACCATTGCGCTCGCCGGGTTGGGATTTGATAAGACCAATGTGACGCTCATTGCTGATCCGGATGCCAAAGGCAACATCCACCATATTAAGGCCAGGGGGGCGTTTGGGGAAATGAGTGTCCGTATTGTCGGCAAGCCGCTGCCCGACAACCCAAAAACGTCTGCTTTGACGGCACTCTCTGCGATTCGTGCCGTGGAGAACCGGGCGCGTCATGTGAGAATGTGAGGAAGATAGAATGGCAGATCTCATAAAGTTCAAAGGCATTGATCGGATTGTCTATGGTGTCAGGGACATGGCCGCTGGCGCCCGATTTTTTGATGACTGGGGATTGAAAAAAGTAGCTTCCGAAGAACCGTCTGTATTGTTCCGGACGTTGGATGGCACCGAGGCCGAGCTGAAGCCGCTCGATGATCCGAACCTGCCGCCAGCGATTGAAGAGGGATCAACCTTGCGTGAAGTCATTTGGGGTGTAGAGACAGAGTCCGATCTGAGCGCCGTTCAGGACGCCCTCGCCAATGAGCCAAGTTATGGCAAACGGGAGGGGCGTCCCGCGTGCGTCGATCCCAACGGTCTCACCATATCGTTCCGAGTGACGCAAAGGCGCGAGGTCATGATCGAAGGCGCCGCCATCAATACGTTTGCGCACCCCAAAGTCCGCGTAAACCAGCAAAGCGCCTTCTATGATCGGGCAGAGCCCATCGAGATTGGACATGTGGTGCTGTTCGCCAATGATGTACCCGCAATCCAAAATTTTTATATGGAAAAGCTGGGTTTCTGTTTGTCCGACAGTTACCCTGGTACAGGTTCATTTCTTCGCTGCCGGGCGGAAGGCGGCCACCACAACATGTTCGTACTAGATGCCCCCAACAGGGGGCCAGGCCTTAATCATGTGGCCTTTACCGTGCGTGATATCCATGAAGTCTTTGGTGGTGGCCTCCACGTCGACCGGTGTGGCTGGACTACTCAAATTGGCCCGGGACGACACCCAGTCTCATCCGCCTATTTCTGGTATGTGGAAAACCCGTGTGGCGGATTGGCCGAGTATTTTGCCGATGAGGATTATCTCACGGAAGCGTGGAAACCGCGAGAGATTGACCGCACTAATGAGAATTATGCTGAGTGGGGTATTGGCGGCGGGATTGATGGCTATTCCCGAAGACAACGGGCCGGTTAGTATTTTCTAAGCAGTGCGTAATACCAAGGATAATTTTTTTTGCTTCAGTCTGAAAATTGTCTTGCCAGATTTTTATATTTTGTTACCCAAATTTCGAACATTATCGGTAAGTATTTTTATAAGTCCCTGGGTAAAAGGATCCAATCCCGACAGTTTTTTATGGAATATTTCAGCAGTTATTATGAGCAAAGTGGCACTATCGTCCTCTGTAACCCGAGCGGATGCCATTCTTGGCTCATTATCAATGAGGGCCATCTCACCAAACATTGCTCCTTTCTCTAAGATAGCAAGTCTCTCTTGATCCTGTTGNCCCATTTTTAGGATTTCGACCTTACCTTCTAAAATTANAAAAGCCTGATCNCCTGTTTCCCTCTCTCTNAATACAAATTGCTTTGGCTTATAGTCACGCCGTTTAGCATCATCAAAGCGTTGTTGTGAATTACGCCTCTCGTGTGAGTCTTGGTCCACCATTATTCTCTCCTGGCTGAGGCTAGAGTANGGCCCGATATTCGNTATTTTTTATGATGGGCTTTCAAATTCGCAAGAGAAAGCAATAATTAGTCATCATCAAAATAAGGAGGGTATAGGAAGAATGATAAATGCAGCTATTGTGGGAATCGGCAATTGGGGACAACTACTTGTCACGTCAGTTAGAAACAGTGAGTCCATCAAGTTTACAAAAGGTTCGACGCGGACGAAATCAAAGGCGGCAGAATTTTGTAATACAAATGGTATTGAGCTTGTCGACGATTATGACGGACTGTTGGCTGACCCCTCCATTGATGCGATTGTACTGGCCACGCCACATACGCAGCACGTGAGCCAAGTCATTGCCGCAGCTGAAGCCGGCAAACATGTCTTTGCGGAAAAACCCTATACCCTCAGTAAATCCGATACGGAAACTGCCTTAATGGCTGTGAAAAAGGCGGGCGTCAAAACTGCTGTGGGTCTGAACCGCCGATTTGCCCCAAATTTTCAAAAGCTTAAAACCATGATCCAAGACGGTACCCTTGGGGCGCCGATCCAGATTGAGGGCCACTTCTCTGCAAACCTAGCACTAAAAGACGCATGGCGGTCAGATCCATCGGAAAGCCCAGCCGGTGGCATGACCTCGCTGGGCATACATATTGTGGATGCATTTATTAACATGTTCGGGCCGGTCTCTGAAGTGCGAGCCTATTCCAAAAGCCTTGTGACATCGTATAATATTGATGACACTACTCGGATATTGTTTGAGTTTGCTAATGGGCGGACGGGTTATTTTGGCTCGGTCACTGGAACAAGCACGCTGACTTATTTACGGGTCTTTGGCACCGGGGGCTGGGCGTCGGTGAACAACGCCAATGAGCTGACGTTTGCGCCTTTAGGAGGTCAGCCGGAAACGGAAAACTGGGACGGCTATCTGCATCCGGCGCTCAAAACCATCGGCGCGGGTCTCGAAGCCTTTGCGGCTGACATAGAGGGTGGCGCGTCATTTCTGGTCAGTCCTGACCAAATTCTCCATGGGGTCGCTGTTTTGGATGCCATTTTTCGGTCCATTGATAGTGGAAATGCCGAAGTGCCGTGATCGCCCCAAGTATCTGATTTGTGCATATCGATGCCGCAAAAGAGCAAGCCGAGTTACGGCCACGTAATGCAAAAATCCTCAAATTTATTGTCACCGGGTCTCCGGCCTCTGCACGATCAAATTCCATAAAGATGATAATGGTATCCCGGTGAGCAACGTTTTCTATTGACGGCGCCCCGTATCAGGAAACACCGTCCCGTGCCTCTGCAGCGGCCAGTTTGTGAACGACACGGCGCATTCTTACAGCACCCTCATCCGATGGAACATGGTTTTCACGGAAATTGGGGCGATTATCGCGGGCCCATTGATCTTCGATCCACTCGATGGCGTCTTTATCCTCCTCAAAAACTGTGCGCGTGACGCGTGAGTAGATTTGATCGAGCTTCTTATTCTTCGGTGAAAAATCGCGTGCGAATATCCACCAATAGAGAGACGTGTATTGGGTCTCGGGCGTAATGAAATGCAAAATTTGCGGCCGGTACTCGGTCCGCCCCTTATTGGTGCCTGCTGGATCTTCGAACAATGCTTTGGCGTCATGAAACCCGGGCGTCATGAAAGTAGAATGGGCATGACGGATGATCTCCGCCTCGCCCAATCCAGATGCCTTTTTATGCAGCTCGGGCACACCTTCTCCCCTGTTTATCCTGTAGTTGTTTACCGTATTGCCGGTTACCGTGACTTGGACTTTGGACTCTGCGTGTTTTGGCGTCCCGAGGGCGGCCCCATGTAAATACTGAAAATGAGTGATGTCCATGAGATTTTCATGGATTTGCAGATAGTTACCTTTGACATGGTAAAAGCCGTCACCGTAGCCCCAGTTGCCGTCCATGAGCCAGTCATAGTCGGGCACCAGTGCCGGATCAGCTTTGTCGGGATTACCCGTCCAAATCCAGATCATGGGCCCTTTTTCTACCACGGGGTAGCTTTGGATTTTTACATAGGACGGATCCAGGTCCAGGGCCGACGGGATTTTCACACAGGTACCATCGGTGCCATAAGTGAGCCCATGATAGCCGCACTGAATGGTGTCATCTTTCTTGTGAAGCGTGCTGCGGTGGAGTGGGAAGCAGCGGTGGCCACAGCGGTTCTGGAGAACGGTGACATCCCCTTTCTTGGTTCGG
>NHHQ01000027.1 GCA_002170915.1 Rhodospirillaceae bacterium TMED167
CGATCATGGGGTTCATTAAAATCTAAGTCCGGTCCCTTGGGGATAGTTCCCAAGGGATTAATTTTGGGACCGCTCCAATAGCCCTTTTTCGCCTCATCTAAGTAGCACCAGGCAGCAATACCCGGTTCCTGGTAGAGCGCCCGGACATAGTTCCACATGTTGGGATACTGATAGAGATGCTTTTTATTACATTTGAAGGCGTAATGGTAGATCGTATCAAAGCGGTAAAGAGTTGGAAACAAACGCCAATCCGCTTCGGTGATTACACTACCGCAAAGATAGCGCTGTTTTGATAATCTCTCCTCAACAACGTCGAAAGCGTCAAACAGCGTATCATAGGCTGCGTCATAGGCAGCCTGACTCGAGGAAAACCCGGCTTTGTAGACGCCATTGTTGATGGCGTTATATATGAGGTCGTTGATGGCATCGATGTCGTCGCGGAGCGCCGCAGGATAGAAATCATAATCATTGGATGCGGAGCCGCTAAAGGCGCTGTTGAACATCCGGATGATTTCTGATGACTCATTGTTTACGATTGTTTTTTCTTTTGCATCCCATAGCGTTGGCACCGTCACCCGACCCGTATAAGTGGGCTTTCCCAAGGTATAGAGTTCGTGCAAAAAGGTAATCTGAGACTTTGTGCCTGGCACCGTATGCCGACCATCGGCATCAAACCTATAGCCTTGTTCTCCATGTCTTCCGACCTCCAGGCCGATGACATCCGTTAGGCCTTTTAGATGACGAAATAAAATGGCGCGATGGGCCCACGGGCAGGTTTTCGTGACATAAAGGTGATATCGGTTGGGCTCTGCGATGAAGCCTGATGTTCCATCGGCCGTGATAAAATGTCTAAAAGCAGTTGGTAAGTGATCAAACTTGCCACCAGATCCGCGGCTAACGCCATCATCATCCGTCCATTTTCCATCCACAAGCATGCCCATTGCTGTCTCCTCAGTTATATTCTCATTGTTAATGGCAGGGCGTGGTCCCTCGCATCACCGACGCTTCCTATACCACCAGTATGGCAAGACAGATAATGAGCAGAAACCACAGAATAACCCTCTTGAATGTCTCCTCCGGCAAGAGACGGAACATTTTCGCCCCCCCCCAGACCCCCAGAATATACGGCATCACAAAGATTAGAATTCTGTCGATGATCCCCCAAGTGACATCACCGGCGACCAAAGTATAACCCAACACCGACACCCCCATCACACCCGTCAAGATGGCGATGTTAGCCCGCTGTACTTTTGCCTTCTCAGAGAGAGAAATGAGATAGATAACATACACCGGCCCTCCAACAGCGCCAACGCCATTAATCAGAGACGCGATGGCCCCAAAAATAGAACTTGGTATTATACCCCGAGGTCCTTTGTAAGCCCAGCCTGAGAGAGACACCAGCGTGGCAGCCAGGACCGCCACGGCAATGATCTTTTTGACTATGTCGCCGTCCAAACTCACCAACATAACCGTTCCAAGGGGCGTCACAATAACTGCTGCTGCACAGATCGGCGCGATATCCCGCCAATTGGCGATTTTGGCGGCGGGGATGGTCATCTGAGCGGTTGCGAGCAAACCCAGAGTCAGGGTGAAAATGATCGCGTCAATGGGACCCCAGAGCAACGCCAGAAGGGGCACCATGATCAGACCGGAGCCAAACCCCGTATATCCTCGGGCAATCGCACCGGCCAAAACCGTTAACAACGCAAACAAGTTGTTCAATGTGAGAAGTGCATCCATGGATGGGGGCTATATCGATGCTTTGGGTTCCAGCGAACGCGACTAAGCGGCTGGATTTTGGAAAGAGTAGGCAATCTCGTAGGATTGCCTAGCTTGGTCATTACGCCACCACGCCCCAACTTTCGGCCGTAGTGAGAAATCGACGAGTGAAAATACGTCGCCAACCAGCCAAGCATGGTTAGTAAGCGCGTCTTCCATCTCATCCATGAGTGCCGATAATCCTTGCAAGCAAAAGGATTCTTCCCCTGCGCTGTCACCTTTTGCCAGTCTCTCCAGCATTACCCACCTTTTATCCGGGTTGGGAAACCCCTCTAAAACTGCGCGGTGCTCATCATCGGAATACTGGGACATAGGAGGCATGTGGCGCTTATTCCAAGAAATTAGATTGATATTTTTGTGTACAACCGTCTCTGCTTTATCCATCTAGAAGTGCATGCGTGCTTTGCCCTCTGCCATCTCAGGGCGCAGAGGTGCTTTGGGAGAGGCTTCGTCCAGATATTGATGGATGATGTTGGATTCAATGACGATATGGTCGTCATGATCCAACGTTGGCACAAACCCGTTGGGGTTCAAGTTAACGTAGCAATCTGGCGTATTATCTCGTTTATTAACGATGTCGACATGGTTGCTGGTCCAATCCAGCCCTTTCTCGGCGAGACATAACCGCACCTTGCGGGAACAGCTAGAACTCCAGAAATGATATAACTTGAGCACAGCCTTTCCCCTGAGAGCATATCTATGTCATCTGGAATAATGTGATAACTCACCCCCTAGCCTGGTCAACATCTTCTTCCCCCTTGACGAACTACTCTTGACCAAATGTAACTGGCTCAGTTTTCACCTCGCCTAGCTTGCTAGGACTGTTTTATTTCATAAATTTTCAGCACGCTCTATGGCGAGTGGCAGACCCTGTTCATGCGGTTCCCGTGTCAGACCATGATAACGCTGTCAGTCATAATACTTTACCTCATTCGGAATATACCGCTCGCAGCAGTACATGCTGTAAAGGAATTCGACCCGTACTCAATCGGGATGCCGATGCTTAACGCAGAATAATATGTCGAAACATGAACGCCACAATCAACAGACCTGATAGCTTTCGTAGTAAATAAATTTATTATTTTATTACAACATTTTAAATTAATTTAATCTTTTAAATANTTGGTTTAATTGACTATATTTTTTATTTTTGGTTTTAAAAATGAAAGACTGAGCCCCCACCGTATCCAATTATCTCCACCCCGACCTATCCTCTGCACCGCTTGAATCACTTGTGTTCCTCGGTCCGGGAATTTACGGTTCTCGTGGTCGTTGCCCCGAGTTCATTACATCGATTGCGCAGCAATTTTCCCTTTTAGGAATTCTTATGCCGGACCATATGCCACCTATTTCGGAGCATCTTCTTGCTTACCTGCGCAAGACATCCCTCCGGGAGACTGAGGTTCAAATGCAGTTGAGAAAGGCCACGGACGCCCTTCCTGAATCGGGCTGGGAGGTCGCTCCTGAACAGGCTCAATTTCTTGCCCTTCTGGTGCAAGCGATCGGCGCGAAGCTTATTCTCGAATTGGGAACTTTTACCGGCCATTCGGCACTCGCCATGGCCAGCGCTCTCCCTCCAAATGGAAAATTGGTCACCTGTGATATGGAAATATCGTACACCAATATCGCGGAAGCACATTGGCGGAAAGCAAATGTCTGGGACAAAATTGAGTTACGCCTAGGGCCCGCCCTTGGCACCGTGGCCAACCTTATCGACGAGGGCATGGAGAACGGCTTTGATCTCGCATTCATCGACGCAAACAAAAAGGATTACGATGCATATTACGAAAGTGCATTGAAACTGGTCCGCCCGGGCGGTCTGATCGCTATTGATAATGTGTTTTGGGATGGGCGCGTTTTAAACAAGGCCGATACCGAAAAATCAACAACCGCAATCCGAGCGCTGAACTCGAAAATTCACAAAGACGAGAGGGTAAGCTTATCTATGCTGCCAATGAACGACGGTCTGACAGTGGCTTGGAAGCGGCCCTGAAAAGCGATCTTGAACAAAGCTTCCCGTAGAACCCTCAAGCATAGATGATGACCGAAATTTCATTCCAAGATGTGAATGCAAGGGCGTTATTCCTGCTTGAACCAAGAGAATTGTCCCGCGCCCGGTCTTATTCGGAACAAATTATCGAGACAGAACCGGCTTTCTGCCAATCATAAGATACCATTACTCACCTATTCTAAACCAAGGACATAATGCGTTGGCAAAAGCCATGTTCCGCCGCTGAAAAATAATACCGTAGTCGAAGTGTGCAACTTGCAGATGATAAAATGATCACGTTCATAATCGCCAACTAAAAAGCAATTTTAAAAGATGGGCAGCACCGCGCAGGCGACGAAACAACCAACCCGAGGGCTCGCTGAGCACGGNCCCTTAGAACAAAGTGAGNCGCCGAATGGATAGACCAAAAGAGAAATGAACCCAACGCATGTCTTTCAATCTGGCGCGGCAGAAGCTAGGCTTTTTGTCTNACGTTCAACCAAAGGGTAATACCATGTCATTTCAGGATCCAGGCAAACCGCCCTTTCGCGCTGATCATGTGGGAAGCCTTCTCAGACCGCAACGTCTTCACGACGCACGGGCAAAAAGAGACAGGGGAGAGATCTCCGATACCGATCTAAGCGCCATAGAAGACGACTGCATTAGAGAGGCAATCCAGGGTCAAGAAAAAGCTGGGGTCAGATCTATTACCGATGGCGAATTCCGACGTTTCTCATGGCACTATGATTTTCTCTGCAGCCTGGAGGGAATTGATGAATCCGCACCGCATCAGGGACCCACATTCCAAGCCGGACAATCCATCAACTCTCTGGAGATCACGTCCAAGATCAAAAACAATGGCGGCATCATGCTGGATCATTTTCGTTTCCTTCGGGATAANACGAAAGAGACGCCAAAATTTTGCATCCCCTCACCGAGCCTCGCCTATCATCGGGGTGGACGAGACCTCATTGACACCACCGTTTACCCTGACATCGAAGAATTTTGGGAGGACCTTTGCGCCGCCTACCGGGATGAGATCAAGTTTCTTTATGCTGAAGGCTGCAGGTACTTGCAACTGGATGACACGACCTTTGCCATGCTTTGCGACCCCAAGGTGCGCGCGCAGATGTCCGACCGAGGCGATGACCCCGCGGAACTCATCCGTACTTATNCCCGGGGGATCGCCAAGGCGCTCGAAGACCGTCCCAGCGACATGGCCGTGACAGTGCATATGTGCCGAGGTAATTTTAAAAGCTCCTGGATCGCGGAAGGCGGATATGAGCCAGTCGCCGAGGACATGTTTGCGGGCGTGCCCGTGGACGCGTTTTTCATGGAGTGGGAGTCAGACCGTGCTGGCGGATTTGAACCGCTTCGTTATGCCCCGAGGGACAAGATGGTGGTTCTCGGTCTGGTGAGTTCCAAAATACCAGAACTAGAAAACAAAGATGACCTAAAACACCGGGTCGATGAAGCCGCCCAACACTTCCCTATAGATAACCTGTGCCTAAGCCCCCAATGCGGTTTTGCCAGCATGGCCGTTGGAAACCTTATTTCAGAGGATGATCAATGGCGAAAACTGGAACTCTGTGCTGAGACAGCAGCCGATATTTGGGGTTAAAAATAGGGCAAACTCAAACTGTCGCAGAGGACCTATCCCCAAATCTCCTCTGCCGTATTGACCACCAACTCCAGTTTGGCCATCTGATCATCGAAGTCTAACTTGTTTCCGGCTTCCACGCTGGCGAAACCGCATTGCGGACTGAGAGCCAGATTCTCCAAAGGCACAAACCTTGCCGCCTCATCCACCCGGCGTTTGATAGCGTCAGCAGCCTCAAGATCTCCCCATTTTGACGTCACCAGTCCGAGCACAACATTTTTCTTTTCCCCCACCAGCTCCAGGGGCGCAAAATCGCCGGACCTTTCGTCATCATATTCCAGAAAAAATGTATCCACATCGACCACTGGAAAAATTGCCTGAGCCAGACGGGAATAGCCCCCAGAAACCATCCAGGATGACATAGCATTGCCCCTGCAGAGATGCATGGAAAGATGCGTATCAGCTCGCCGTTTACTCACGCATGCGTTGAGCAGTCGCGCATACTCGTCAATGAGCCCATTCGGATCTTCCCCAACAGCTAGGAGATAATCACGCATATGGTCGTCCAGAAAATAGGTCACCACAGGATCATCGATCTGAATATAGCGGCAACCCCTTTCTTCCAGTGCCGCGATTTCAGCCCGATAAAACTTGGCTACATCCGCCCAGAATTCTTCAATAGCAGGGTAAGCAGCCTCACTTATAACACTGCGGCCACCATGAAAATGAATGCGGGTGGGTGACGGCAGGGTAATCTTTGGCGTCTCGGACGTCGCCGCGGCCAAGACGTCATAATCTCGGCCCAGTATGGCTGTGTTGTGTTTAATTTTAGCAACGGTTTTAACCACTTTCGGAAGATAGCCGGATCCTTCGCCCCCGTCGGTTTTAAATTCTGCTGCTACATCCGGCTCGGCTATACGAACGCCCGGGATCTGACCGATGAAGTCGACCCACCAGTTTTCGCGGCGAAATTCTCCATCCGTGATGGCATGCAGCCCCACATCCTCTTGCACTTTAGCGACTTGTGTAATGGCCTCATCTTCAACCTGCTGGAGGGCCTCCCAGCTCAGATTGCCTGTCCGCCACTTGGCGCGAGCTGACGTCAGTTTAGCCGGGCGCAACAAACTGCCAACGTGGTCAGCGCGAAAAAAGGGAAAAGTGTGGTTCTCCATGATGGATCTCCTGTAATTGCTCTCATGGCGCCGTTAAGATGCACAAATCATGAAAACACCGGAAATAAGAAGCTCTTCAATTCCATGGAACGAGTTCCTATGAGGGGCCTAGTTACTGACCGAGCGTGGCGCTTATGATCTTATCTCCCGGTTGAATTCCAAGTCTGGCCACCGTGCCGCTGTTAACCTCCAATACCGCCCGAACCTTCCCCTTTGATGAGATGGTGGCTTCCGACATCGGTACTGTCCGCTGGGCGATATTAGTAACCCGGCCATCCGTACCAATAAAAATCATATCCAGTGGAATAAAGGTGTTTTTCATCCACATGGTAATCCGCATGGGCATTCGATAATCGAAGAGCATACCAGCAGTCGCGGGCAAAGATCGCCTGAACATGAGCCCCTGGGCCTGCTGGCGATTCGAGATAGCCAGTTCGACATCAAATTCTTGACGACCGGATTTGGTGATGATGACTAATTTTTCTTTTTCAAAATTCACAAGCCCCTGACCAAAGGCTCGCCCCATAAAGGGGGATAGCATGGTGGCCCCCACCATAACCAACAGTGACTGGCGACGTGATATTTTTGTCATGCCGTCATCCAATATACCTGTCGGCCCAGGCGCTAACCACTTCGGCGACATAGTAGGCGTCTTCTCGTTTGGTCACGAGATGATCAGCCTTATCCAGCGACACAAAGCTCTTAGGATGTTTGGCAGCTTTGTAGATCTCTGCTGCATTCTCAATGCCAACCACATCATCTATCGGACTGTGAAAAACTAGAAGCGCCTTTTTCATTCGCGCCACTTTATCTGTCAGCTTGTGATCGGCGATATCATCTAAAAATGATTTTTTGATCCGAAACGGCCGGCCACCAATACTCACCTCAGCTTCCCCATTTGCCTCAATCTCTGGTCTTGCCGCTGAAAAATGGTGCTCTACATGATGTGGATCAGAGGGTGCGCCAATTGTGCACACCGCCCCCACTTCTGGTAACTCTACAGATGCAGATAAAACTGCGGCACCGCCGAGACTGTGACCAATCAAAATCGAAGGGGCTTTATGATTATCCCGCAGATATCCAGCGGCAGCGACCAGATCATCAACATTAGACGAAAATGTTGTGTTGGCGAAATCGCCCTCACTTTCCCCCAACCCCGTAAAATCGAAACGAAAAACAGCAAAGTTGCGTAACCAGAGCGCCTTTGCGATCCGGACAGCAGCGAGCACGTCTTTCGACCCGGTGAAACAATGCGCGAACAAAACATAGGCTCTCGGGTCACCGCCATCAGGCAGATCAAGACGGGCTTCCAATTCATCACCGAAAGCGCCGGTAAATTTTAAACTGAGTTGTGTCATTACTGACCAATCCCCATAGAATTGAAACAGAAGTGTCTATGCAGAATAGGTCTGGATCAATACCTAGTTTGTGATCTGCACTTTCGTCCTCTTATGTCCCTCCTGTGGATTACCTCTGACCTACCCCAACGACCAACGAGGTTGCCATTTTCATCGGTATAGCTCATAACATTGTCACCACTGGGGGGAGCCAAAAGTGCGGCTGAGAGGTTTCCAATAACGGAAACGACCCCTCGAACCTGATCCGGCTAAGACCGGCGTAGGGACGAGTGAGACATGACAAAAAACTCCACACGACAGTCTTTTGATGTAACCGCCCGAATTAAAACCTTTCGTTTTGACGACAGGGTGTTGTTCGAAAACTTGGAACTTATTATTCGGAGAAATACATGGACCTGCCTGCTTGGGGTAAGCGGGGTCGGCAAAAGCACAATGCTAAAATTGGTTGCCGGCCTCACCGCGGGCAACGCGTCAACGGAGTTCGAATGTTCTGATGGAGCGGCTCTTGCCGGTCGCGTCGCATATATGGGCCAGCAGGACTTGCTCCTGCCCTGGTTATCAGTCATCGACAACGTGTTGTTGGGGGATCGTCTGCGCAACAGTCCGGATGCCATTCGTCTTGGGAACGCCTATGAACTATTAGATCGCGTGGGTTTGCGGGCATATGCGGCCGAGTTACCCGCGAAACTCTCCGGCGGCATGCGCCAACGGGCGGCCCTTGTCCGCACTTTGATGGAAGACAAACCTGTCGTCGTCATGGATGAGCCGTTTTCCGCCCTTGATGCCATTACCCGATTGAAACTTCAGGACATGGCGGCGGATCTTCTGACCGGCAGGTGCGTGTTTCTAGTCACCCATGACCCCCTGGAGGCGCTGAGGCTCGGCGGACACGTCCTTCTCATGAGCGGACGCCCTGCGCGGCTCGAACAGATCGCTGAGCTTTCCGGCGCTACGCCCCGTGATGCGACAGAACAGCTCGTTCTTGACCAGCAGGCCAGAATCCTCAACCTCATGCGGGCGGAAGTGACATGACCGTGCTCCGCCCCTTCTTAATCGCCGCCGGCCTGATCGCGCTTTGGCAGGGCATAATCGTCGCCACGGGTGTGCAGTTTTTCATTTTGCCGTCTCCCACACGGGTGGCGTTGGCTTTGGTGGGCCGGTTCGATGTAATCGCAGGTCATGCGATGATCACGCTGAGCGAGGTCGTTCTGGGGCTTTTGCTGGGCAGTCTTCTTGGAACGGCAAGCGCTCTGATTATGGGATACTTCCGCCCGGCTCGCCGGTGGCTCATGCCGGTCATGGTCATCAGCCAGGCCGTCCCGGTATTTGCCCTCGCACCCATTCTGGTGTTGTGGCTGGGATACGGCATCGGGTCCAAAGTGGCTATGGCGGCACTCATCATCTATTTCCCGGTCACAGCGTCATTTTACGATGGATTACGGCGCACGGATCCGGGGCACCTTGAACTGGCCCGCACCATGGGCGCATCTCGTTGGGCAATGTTGCGCCATATCCGAATTCCAGCCGCGCTGCCCTCCTTCGCCTCTGGCATGCGGGTCGCGGCGGCCGTCGCCCCCATCGGCGCTATCGTCGGTGAATGGGTCGGCTCAAGCGGCGGGCTTGGCTATCTTATGCTTCACGCCAACGGACGAATGCAAATCGACGTGATGTTCGCAGCGCTCTTTGTTTTAGCGGTCATGGCCGTCACCCTATACTTCCTGGTGGATTCGGTCATGAAACGGCTCGTCAACTGGCAACCGGAAACCCAACCAAGTAACGATTAGGATTAATCATGAAACACCTATTTTCTGCTTTGACAGCGATATCACTTTTTTGGTCGGCCCCGGCCGGGGCTAAAGACAATCTGACCGTCATCCTCGACTGGTTCGTCAACCCGGACCATGCGCCCCTGATCGTCGCCCAAGAAAAAGGTTATTTCAACGCAGCCGGGCTCAAGGTCAAACTGATTGCGCCAGCCGACCCGAACGATCCGCCGAAACTGGTTGCTGCGGGAAAGGCTGAGCTCGCAGTGTCTTACCAACCTCAGCTTCACGTCCAAGTATCTGAGGGTTTGCCGTTGATAAGGATCGGCACTCTGGTGTCCACGCCTTTAAATTCTCTAGTGGCGCTCAAAGGCGGCCCGATTAAATCCATCAAAGATCTTAAGGGCAAAAAGATCGGTTTTTCAGTCGGCGGCTTTGAGGATGCGCTCCTCGCCGCGATGCTATCGAAGCACGGCCTCAGTATTAAAGATGTCGATCTTATTAATGTAAATTTTTCCCTATCACCCTCCATTGTCGCCGGCAAAGTTGATGCAGTCATTGGAGCATTCCGGAATTTTGAGCTCAACCAAATGGATATCATCGGCAAACCCGGCATAGCTTTTTATCCAGAAGAAGAGGGCGTTCCGCCATATGACGAACTCATCATCGTCGCCAACAAAGCCAAGGTGACAGATAAACGATTCAGCAAATTCTTGGACGCCGTTGAACAAGGCGTCCAGTATTTGATCAATCATCCAGACGAAAGCTGGAAACTCTTCATCAGTGCGCATAAAGATCTGGACGATGAGTTAAACAAAAAAGCCTGGCGGGATACCTTGCCGAGATTCGCGCTTCGGCCGTCGGCATTCGACACAAAGCGATACATCCGATTTGCGGCGTTCCTGAAACAACAGGGGCTCATTAAGGAGGTTCAACCCGTCTCCGAATATGCAATTGAACTTCCTTGATGAATTGATATTAGCGCTCTAGATTACAATATCTGTGAACAACCCAATAACATACGGAATTTGCACGATTTTAGGTAGGTAACTCGTGGCAAGAAGTATTAGCCTTTCAGTAGCATTATTTATATTTTGGCTCCTCTTATCAGGAGTTTATACTCCTTTGATCATTTCTCTGGGTGCGATTTCCAGTGTCTTCGTGGCGTGGATAGCTCATAGGATGGACGTGGCTGATCACGAGGGTTTTCCCATCCATTTAGGCTGGAATGCGTTAACCTATTGGCCATGGCTTTTGTGGGAGATTGTCAAAGCCAACATTGATGTGGCTCGTATCATCCTCAAGAAAGACTTGGCGATAAGCCCCACGTTGTTTCGCATCCCTGCGAGTCAGATGACCGAGGTCGGCCAGGTGACTTTTGCGAACTCCATCACACTGACCCCAGGTACGGTCGCCATCGCCGTTGGCGACGGCATGATCGATGTTCATGCTTTGACGGCGGAGGCCGCGGATGAGTTGACGACGGGCCGCATGGATCGACGTGCCTGCCAGATGGAGGGCACAGGGTCTCCGACGAGAGAAGGAGACACGACATGATGTTTGTAGTCGCGACTGTCGCGTTGCTTGTCGCCATGCTTCTCGCTATCGTTCGTGCTGTGCTCGGCCCTACTATTTATGATCGCATTCTGGCGATGAATATTTTCGGCACAAAAGCCTTATTACTCATTTCTGTCCTCGGCTTTTTGACAGATCGCCCAGAGTTCCTGGACATCGCCATCGTTTATGCCTTGATCAACTTCATCGCCACTATCGCCATCATGAAGTTTTTCCGTTTTTCCCATCTCGGCCATCCCCATGGCGGAGACAACCTGGGGGATCTATAGGCATGATTTGGGATATGCTCAGCTGGATTTCGATCCTGGCCGGTAGTGCCTTTGTGCTGATAGGCAGCGTGGGCCTCATTCGGCTGCCGGATATGTTCACCCGCTCACATGCCGCCGGTGTAACGGAAACGCTCGCAGCCTATCTCTTGATTCTGGGCATGGCCTTCCAGGCAGGTCTATCGCTCGTAACCGTAAAACTTATTGTCATTGCGCTTTTCATGTTTTTCGCGAGCCCAACATCCACGCATGCTCTGGCCAAAGCAGCATTGGATGGAGGCATGAAACCCCAGGTGGATGAAGATCGTCGTCCCGATGACCGAGAACTTGGAGCGGACAAATAGAAACCTACACTAATATAGTGCTGCTGATCTTGATGGCAGTTACCGCTTTTGCGGCAGCACGCATTCGTAACCTGTTCGCCGTCGTCATCCTGTCGGGCATCTTCAGTCTGTTGGCCGCAGTTCTCTATGTGACGCTTGACGCAGTCGACGTTGCGTTTACAGAAGCCGCTGTTGGTGCTGGAATTTCGACCCTTCTAATGCTCGCAACACTCTCCCTAACCAGCGAGGAAGAAAGGGCTCGCTTCAAAGTCAAATTAATCCCGCTGATGATTGTCCTCGCAACCGGTGCTGTACTGATTTATGGCACGCTCGATATGCCGGCTTTTGGCGATCCTAATGCACCGGCTCAGGCACATGTAGCACCCCGGTATATCTTAGCATCCGGCAAGGAGATCGGCGTTCCGAATATTGTCACGTCGGTTCTTGCCAGCTATCGAGGGTATGACACATTTGGTGAAGTGGTGGTGATCTTCACGGCTGCCGTTGGCGTGCTCATCCTATTGGGCCGAGGACATAACCGTTTGCGCCCAGGCATGCGCAGCAATGTCATCCCTGAGCAGAAAGAGGAAGAAATATGAGCCGGCATTCCATCCTTCGCGTCGTAGCAAAATTCATGATTCCTTACATCATCCTGTTTGGGCTTTATGTTCAATTTCATGGAGATTTTGGACCTGGCGGAGGCTTCCAAGCCGGGGTGATCTTTGCCGCCGGTTTTTTCTTATATGGACTGATATTCGGCATCGAGAACGCTCGCAAAGTTGTGCCCGCCTGGGCTACCCGAGTACTTCTAGCTGTTGGGGTTCTGCTGTATGGCGGAACAGGCGTAGCAAGCTTTTATTTGGGTGGAAATTTTCTAAGTTACAACGTGTTGGCCGATGACCCGGTGGCAGGGCAACACCTTGGTATTCTTTTGGTTGAAGGCGGTGTCGGCATCACCGTCGCCGCCACCATGCTTACCCTCTTTTTTGTCTTTGCTGGGCAGGACCACGAATAATGGAACTACCAGGCCTTCTGAATTACTGGCTTGTGGTCGTATTAATGATGATCGGGCTCTATATCGTCATCGCCCAGAGTAACTTGGTGAAAAAGATGGTTGGCTTGAGTATTTTTCAGGTTTCCGTCTTTGTTTTTTATATTTCAATTGGGAATGTCGACGGGGGCACCGCGCCCATTCTGGGCGATGGGTTGGAGGTCTTCTCAAATCCGCTGCCCCATGTGTTGATCCTGACCGCCATTGTGGTGGGCGTAGCGACTACCGCGCTGGGCCTAGCCATGATCGTTCGCATCAGGGACTCCCACGGCACCATCGAAGAGGATGAAATCGTGGTCATCGAAGCAGCGGAGGACGACATATGATCTCCGCACACCTGCCCGTTCTCCAGGTCGTTTTGCCGCTTTTATCGGCCTCCCTGTGCTTGCTATTCCGCCGTGCCTATCCGTCTTGGCTGCTGGCCTTAATCATGAGTTGGATCTCCTTCGCCATCGCGGCTAATCTGCTTGGCCAGGTAATAACCGGCGAACCTATTTCTTATCTCCTCGGGGACTGGGCGGCACCGTGGGGCATCGAATACAAAGTGGATGTACTGGCGGCATTCGTCCTATTGCTGGTGAGCGGAATCGGTGCCGTCATCATGCTGTTTGCGCCAAGCAGCATCGCCGCTGAAATCCCAGAGGATAGGGTTTATCTGTTCTACTCTATGTATCTTCTGACGTTCGCCGGTCTGCTCGGTATGGTCATCACCGGAGACGTTTTCAACTTGTTCGTCTTCCTGGAAATTTCGTCGCTGTCGACCTACGTGATGATCAGTCTGGGGAAATCTCGGCGCGCCATGACTGCAGCCTTCCGTTACCTCGTCCTGGGCACAGTAGGCGCGACTTTTTATGTCATTGGCGTCGGTATGATGTATCAGATGACTGGCACGCTCAACATGGCCGACCTAGCGGATAAATTGCCGGCTGTGGCTGAGTCGCGCACAATCCTGGTCGCAATTGGCTTTTTGACCGTCGGGATCGGCTTAAAATTAGGCCTATTCCCCGTCCATCTATGGCTGCCCAATGCCTATGCCTATGCACCCTCCGTGGTAACGGCCTTCTTGGCAGCGACAGCGACCAAAGTCGCAGTTTATGCCCTGCTGAGGATCTATTTTACGGTGTTTGGTGTGGAGATCATCGACGCTTACCCGCTAAACGAAGCGTTGCTTATCCTGGGGCTCGCTGCCATCCTCTCAATGTCTACGGTTGCCATTTTCCAAAATGACGTGAAACGGTTGCTGGCGTATTCAAGCGTTGCCCAGTTGGGGTACATGATCATTGGTATCAGCTTTTTAACCGTCACGGGTGTGGCAGCGGGCATCCTCCATTTATTCAACCATGGCCTTATGAAAGCAGCCCTATTCCTGGTGCTGGCATGTGTCTTCCTCCGCATCAAATCGGTCAAAATCGATGATATGGCGGGTCTCGGGAAGGCCATGCCCCTCACCATGGCCGCATTTGTCCTTGCAGGCTTCAGTCTGATCGGGATCCCACTAACGGTCGGGTTTGTGAGCAAATGGTACCTAATCACGGCTTCGATCGAGCAGGATAACTGGATTGTCGCCGCGGTGATCCTGTTTAGCTCCCTTCTCGCGGTGATCTATTTCTGGAAAGTGGTGGAAATAGCTTATTTTCGGCCCCGGGCAGACGGGGCTGCGCCAATTTATGAAGCCCCAGCGGCCATGTTGGTTCCCCTGTGGATCCTGGTGGGCGCTAATATTTTCTTCGGCATTTACACGGACCTCACCATCACGTCTGCGATGGCCGCTGCCCAGTCCTTGATGGGAGCGTCCCCATGAGCCCGGAACTAACTATCCTTATCGCCATTGGCGTACCTGTGTTAGGTTCTGCGGCCATTTTGATGACAGGAAAATACCCCAACATTCGTGAGACAGCGACCCTCATCACGGCTGTCCTCCTGTTCCTGATGGTAGTGTCACTGGCCCCGGTGGTGCTCGCTGGCGGGCGCCCGAGCATTACGTTATTAGAAATTTTCCCCGGCTTGGACATCACGTTCACAGTCGAGCCCTTAGGCATGCTATTTAGCCTGATAGCCTCAGGACTATGGATCGTCAACTCGCTCTATTCCATTGGCTACATGCGCGGTAACAAAGAACAAAACCAAACCCGCTTTTACTTCTTCTTTGCGATCGCCTTGTCGAGCGCCGTGGGTGTCGCGTTTGCCGGTAATATGCTGACACTCTTCATTTTCTACGAAATCCTGACCCTCAGCACCTATCCCCTAGTAACCCACTCCGGCAAACCAGAAGCTCTCAAATCTGGACGGACCTACATGGGCATTTTGTTGTCAACGTCGATCGGCCTGCAACTCCTGGCCATCATCTGGACATGGCACGCGACGGGCACACTTAACTTCCAGCCGGGTGGCATCCTGGAGAATAAAGTCACCGGCGGCGTGATGGCTATTCTCTTATTCCTGTACATGTATGGCATTGGCAAGGCTGCCCTTATGCCCATTCATCGTTGGCTGCCAGCCGCGATGGTTGCGCCGACACCTGTCAGCGCGCTGTTGCACGCTGTGGCCGTGGTGAAAGCCGGCGTATTTACCGTTCTCAAGGTCGTGATTTATATTTTTGGTATCGACACCTTGAATGGCACTGGCGCTTCATTTGCCCTCGCAAGCGTTGCCACGTTTACCTTGCTCGCGGCGTCGATTATCGCCTTGCGTAAGGATAATCTTAAGGCGCGCCTTGCTTATTCAACCATAAGCCAGTTGTCGTACATTGTGCTAGCTGCAGCCATCGCGACCGGCGCCAGCATCATTGGCGGCAGCATGCACATAGCCATGCATGCTTTTGGCAAGATCACCTTGTTCTTTTGCGCAGGCGCAATTTACACCGCACACCATCTTACCAAAGTCAGCGAATTGAATGGAATTGCCCGTAAAATGCCGGTTACTATGGCTGCCTTTTTGATTGGCTCCCTCAGCATAATCGGATTGCCACCAATGGGCGGAGCTTGGAGCAAGTGGCACATGATGCTGGGGGCCGCCGAGGCCGATCAGTTAATCTTTGTCTTTGTCTTGATGGCCTCTTCGATTTTGAGCGCCGCCTACTTGTTTCCCATTCTCGCGCGTGCATTTTTCAAACCCCTACCCAATATGACATCCTCGGACACCGATGGGATCCACACCGGCGGTATTCAAGAAGCCCCCATGTTCTCGTTGGTCGCCATCAGCATTGCAGCAACGGGAACCTTCCTCATGTTTTTTTATGCGGGGAACCTTGCAGAAATGCTAGCCCCGCTCGCAGCCACCATGGCCAAACCATAAGACGGGAAAGAGTTCAATGAGCGACCCTCGCCGCAATCATCAAACTGCCCAAGTGCCATCAGAAGATGGTGGCAAAAACTATTGGCTTGATGACAGNAAGAACGTGAACAAGGTACTCTGGACCCTGGCGGCGATTTGCGCAGGGCTCATGATCGCGGACTTTTTTTACCACAAACATGTCGTCTACGAATTTGAGAATTGGTTCGGATTTTATGGTTTCTTCGGATTTTTTCTACCGGTCGTTTTCGTGCTGTCAGCCCGCCAGCTTCGTAAGATTTTGATGCGCGATGAGGACTACTATGATCGCTGAAACCGCATCTCACATCCCTCCGGGCCTGATCCTGGTTGTTGGAGCCCTGCTAATTCCTTTTATCCGAGGTAATATGCGGTCTGTCTATATGCTGATGTTGCCATTCTTGGGCATTTGGCAACTAATGCAGATGGACGCCGGGACATATGGAATCATCTCGATGTTCGGGTTGGAAACGACCCACGTCAGGATTGATAAGCTCAGCCTAATCTTCGGCTATATTTTCTACATCGCAGCTGCCCTCGGCGTCATCTTCGCCTGGCACAAGCGGGACCTGGTTGAGCAAGCTTCCGCTATTGTTTATATCGGTGCCGCCATTGGTGCGACCTTCGCTGGCGATCTAATCACGCTCTTTGTTTATTGGGAGCTCACGGCCGTGGCCTCAGTATTCATTATATGGGCGGCTCGAACAGATCGTGCCTATAAGGCCGCCATGCGGTACCTGATCATCCAAATTCTTTCGGGCGTTCTGTTGGCTGCGGGGGCAGTAGTCCGGGCAGCCGAAACTGGTTCCGTTGAATTCGGGGCCATCGGATTAGGTAGCCCTGGCGGCATTCTCATCTTACTCGCCTTCGGGATAAAATGTGCCTTCCCCCTCATGCACAACTGGGTGCAAGATGCTTATCCGGAAGCGACACCCACCGGGACTGTATTCCTCTCTGCATTTACCACTAAATTGGCGATTTATGCGCTGGCGCGCGGTTATGCGGGCACTGAAGAACTTATCTGGGTCGGGACCGCCATGGCGGTCCTCCCGATCTTCTATGCCGTAATCGAGAATGATCTCAGGCGTGTTCTCGCTTATACCCTGAACAACCAATTAGGCTTCATGGTCGCGGGTATTGGCGTAGGCACCACCCTAGCCATCAATGGCGCGGTTGCTCATGCCTTCATAGGTATTCTCTATAAAGCATTGTTATTCATGTCCATCGGTGCCGTGCTACATCGGGTGGGAACGGCGAAAGGCTCAGAGCTCGGAGGACTATACAAATCCATGCCGTTGACGACGGTCTTCTGTCTGGTGGGATCAGCGTCGGTCTCTGCCTTTCCTCTTTTCTGCGGCTTTATCTCAAAATCCATGATCATGACGGCCGTGGCGGAGGAAGGCTACCTGATCCCCTTCGTCTTGCTGCTGTTTGCGTCCGCCTGCGTTTTCCACTACGCCGGCATCAAAATTCCTTACCTTGCCTTCTTTGGACAGGGCTCAGGCAAACGCTGCCCGGAAGCGCCTGTGAACATGCTGCTAGCCATGGGCATAACGTCATTTTTGTGTATTGGGATTGGGGTATACCCCGAGGCTCTCTTTGCGCTTTTACCTTATCCCGTCGACTACGTGCCTTACACGACGTCTCACGTGGTCACCCTACTCCAGCTTTCGGCGTTCTCGGCTCTGGCCTTTGCGGTTCTGCAACGAACAGGGGGCTATCCCACTGTACAGCGCTCCACCATACTTGACTTTGACTTCATCTATCGGTGGATCGCCCCAAAGGTCCTTGGCTGGCTTCTGGACCGGGGCTCAATCGCATGGGAAACCATGCGAGGCGATATGTTGGGCATGGTCAGAAACGTGATCAAAGTCATGATCCAATCCCATGGTTCTGATGGCATTATGGCGAGAACCACTGCTCTCGGCGCCTCTGCTGGGGCCGTCATGGCGCTCCTGTTCGTATTGCTGGTCTCGGTTATGTTCTAAGTTCGGAGCCAAGCGCGGTTACTGAGGCGGCTTAACCGCCTTTGGCGTCCATTTTTTCACCTCAACCGCACGGCCTTTGTGAGACCGCATGACTTTCGGCTTCACAACTTGGTCTAGGGTCGGAGAATTTGCAGCCCGGGTGAAGGCCTCCATCATGTCCTCTATGTAAATTTCACCCCGGCGCCCCCGTTTGATGGCTGACAAGTAAGGTGGAGATTTAACGCAGAGTTTAGCGAGGTACTCAGCGGAGTGATGCCCAAACCGACGCCAAATACTGTCACCGAATGTCGAAGCTTCTTCCGAAACTTTGTTTGTGCCCTCAAAGATTGGGCGTCCATCTGTCCAGGCTCGGTACACTGAGGGCTCCAGCGGTCCGGTTTCATCCGCGACAAAAATCGCCGGAACAAGTTTTTTGCCGTTATAGGCCGTCGCATAATAGGCCTGCGAGAGGTACAAAAGACTCTGCAGCTTGCCCGGTTGGAGGTATTCGTTGTCATTGAGGGCCCGGTCACAAAACCAGAAAGCCATGTCAAAAACGGACTCTACGGCGGCAGGCATGAAGAGGAATCTCTCGTGGTCTAATTGTATCTTATTTCATCCGCAAATATACCCCCGCACCCGAGGGGTTCAAGCCCGGACAACCTCAGATGTTCAAACGTTTTTAAGGGTACTTTAACCTACAAGTCGGTACTATNNNATATNNCTTTCCCATCAGAGTGGCAATGAACATGGGTCCCGCTCGGAGCGCTCCACACACAACTTACGAAAATGCCGAAGAAATGATCGCCGCGGCCGAGGCNTTTCTCATGGATGGCAAACTGGATNTCTCCGAGACCCTCTGCCGTCAGGTCCTTGATGAAGACCGGGAAAACGCTGATGCGATTGCTGTCTTNGGCCGGCTNGCTTACCGGACGGGTGATCGGGAGCAGGCNCGTCGGATGCTGATAAAATCCGCAGAAATGGCCCCCCATAAAGCCAACCATCATTTCTGGCTGGGGGACATCCATCACAGCTTCGGGAATATTGAGGCCGCTGTCGCCTCCTACTACAGGGCGCTGGACCGCGATCCAGATTTTTATGGCGTGCTCGTCAATCTTGGTAATTCCCTTCTCAATTTGCAAAAATACAGTGCTGCCGAGGATGTGTCGCGACGCGCGATCGACCTTGTTCCTGAGAGTGCCGAAGCATACAGCAATCTTGGACAGGCATGTCTCAAGCAAGGTCGGCTGGCGGAGGCCCACCGAGCCTTAACCACATCCGTAGACCTCGCGCCGAAGCGGCCTGATCTCTTAAATAACTATGGCGTCCTACAGCAACTGATCGGCGACGTGGACGGCGCGATCAGGAGCTTCCAGACCGCTCTAGAAACAGGGTCACAAGCGTCACTCGCCGAGAGAAATCTAAAAATCGCAGTCCTTAATGCACCGTCTTGGGACACACAGGCTCTTTTCAATCTGCATGTGGAATTGGCCAAACGCCATAACAAACTCTGCGACCAACGCAAAAACCCCGCCCATCGGGTTTACTCGACCGACCGCAAGCTCCGCATCGGCTATATCAGCTCAGATTTTCACGACCACCCCGTCGGAAACAACGTACTACCCCTTTTGAGGCATCACGACAGGAGAAACGTGGAGGTTACCCTTTATGCAAATGTAGAAGCACCGGATCAGAAGACCGCCCTTTTTCAGGACATTGCCGATCATTGGCGGGACACATCCTCGCAGAGCAACGCAAAACTCGCGCGTCAAATATCGGAGGATGGCATTGATATCGCCGTCTATCTCGCCGGTCGGTTTAACCTGAACCGTGTCGAGACAGCCGCTTTCCGCCCAGCTCCGGTCCAGGTGAGCTTCCATGACTGTGCCACAACGGGCCTTGACGCCATAGATTATTGGCTCACGGACGGGCTGCTCCATCCACCGGAAACGGACGAACAGTTTACCGAGAGGCTTTATCGGCTGCCCGTTTTCTATCAATTTGAGAAACCTGATCACGCGCCGCAAGTCTCTGTGCCGCCCTGTCTAAAAAACGGTTATGTCACATTCGGGTCTTTTAATAAGCCGGAGAAACTAAGCAGCGAGACCGTCGCGCTCTGGGCAGAAATTTTGCGTCAGACAGAACATTCAAAGCTCATGCTCAAGCACCGGAATTTATTTGCCGATGAAGAAATTAAAACAATCTGGCGAGACAGATTTTTCCAGGAGGGGATCGAAAAAGACAGGCTCTTGCTTATGGCCGGCGATCATGTCCGAACTGAGCATTTGGCGCTCTACCGGCAGATTGATATTGCCTTGGACCCCTTCCCGTTTAATGGGGCAACCACCACGTTTGAAGCCCTACTGATGGGTGTTCCCGTCATAACATTGAAAGGCCGCCACTTCGTGGACCGCGTCGGGGCCACTCTGCTTCAGCAATGCGCGCTTACGGAGTTTATTGCGGAAGACAAAGGCGCCTATGTTGATAAAGCCGTCCGTCTTGCGTCGGACCCATCTCAGGTTGCAGCATGGCGTGAAAAAATCCGCCTGCACCTGCTCGATTCTGCTCTCTTTAAGGGCCAAACGTACGCAAAATCAGTAGAGGCCGCCTACAGGGACATGTGGCACCGGAAATGCGCTGAGTTTACCTGATCCGCCAATGCACTGGTGAACAAAAATGATCATTTTGCATCAAACCACAGTGTTTCAGGTGCATGTCTGAGGCATCCATTCTAGATATGAGAGAGCCCTAATTTACCGTAATTGCTGGTTTCTGACGACGCAATTCATTGCCTTACTTCATCAATAACTAAACGCATTTTGACATTGTCCCCACTCCTTTGTTGCCAAGCAGAAAAAAACAGAAACACTGTTTAAAGTGCTGGCAGCACTGTGGTCGAATTGGTTAATATGATTTTGATGAACCTCACAAACTCGGAATCCAAGGGGAAAAGATGTCCTACAGTGTTAAAATGACAGTCAACGGTAAGGAAGTTACCGGTGAAGTGGAGGGGCGCACCCTTCTCGTTCAGTTTCTGAGGGAGCATCTCGGACTGACGGGGACACACGTTGGTTGCGATACAAGCCAATGCGGCGCGTGCACAGTCCATGTGAATGGTCGGGCAGTAAAATCCTGTGCTCTTTTGGCAGCACACTGCGAGGGAGAGGACATTGTGACCATTGAAGGTCTTGCCGACGGCGACACCCTCCATCCCATGCAAGAATCTTTTCGCGAACATCACGCCCTTCAATGCGGGTTCTGCACCCCGGGGATGGTGATGAGCGCCATTGGCATCGTCGATGACAACCCCGACCCCAGTCATGACGAAATCCGTCATGCATTAGAGGGCAATATCTGCCGTTGCACCGGCTATCACAACATTGTGCTTGCCATTGAAGCGGCAGCCAAAGAGATGAATAAATAAGGAAGGCCCGAAGCATGTACGATTTCAGTTATTCACGCGCTTCTTCACAAGACGGGGCCGTATCCAAGCATGGGTCATCTGATGACGCCAGATATCTGGCTGGAGGAATGACCCTTATCCCCGTGCTGAAACAGCGTTTGGACCAGCCAAGCGACGTTGTCGACCTGGGTGACCTTGAAGATATGCGGGGTATTACCGAAGATGGTAGCGCCATCGTCGTGAAAGCGATGACGACTCATCACCAAGTCCACAGCTCAGATCTGGTAAACTCCAAAATTCCAGCCCTTGCGGATCTGGCAGGCACAATTGGTGATCCGATGGTTCGCAACCGCGGAACCATTGGCGGTTCACTAGCAAATAATGACCCGGCGGCAAGCTATCCCAGCGCGGTTCTAGCTCTGAATGCTACCATTAATACGGACAATCGCTCCATTCCGGCGGATGAATTTTTCACCGGCATGTTTGACACAGCGCTCGAAGAGGGAGAACTGATCGTTTCGGTCTCATTCCCCGTCCCGGAGCAGGCGGGCTACAAACATTTTCCCAACCCAGCAAGCCGCTACCCCATTGTTGGCGCCTTTGTGGCGAAGACCAGCGGGGGTGTGCGGGTTGCAATCACAGGTGCCGGCGCCTGCGCCTACCGCCAAACAGAATTCGAGGAAGCTTGGGCTGATGGCAATTTGGATCCGAATAGGATCAAGGATATCAAGATCAGTGATGACGGCTTGAACTCTGACATCCATGCCAGTTCGGAGTACCGTGCCCACCTTATCAACGTCATGACACGGCGAGCGGTAGGCTAGCAGAACTGGTATCAGCTCCCCCACCGGCTAAATAAGCTTGGATCATGGCCGACATAGATGACGATGTACTAAACCAAGCCGCAGATTGGCTTACCCAGGGCAAGGGTGTTGCCCTCGTGACCGTTATTGGCACCTGGGGATCGTCGCCCCGCCCAGTCGGTAGTCAACTGGCCGTTGCAGATGATGGCGCTTTTGTCGGATCGGTCTCCGGGGGCTGTATCGAAGGCGCTGTCATCGGAGAAGGTCTCACTTCAATTTCAGACGGCAAGGTTAGGGTTCTCGACTTTGGTGTCACCAATGAGCAGGCGTGGGAGGTCGGCCTTGCTTGTGGTGGTGATATTAAGGTTTTTGTCGAAAAAGTCGGAGACCACACCCATGTGTCGCGATTGGCAAGTGAGCGTCCGTTGGCCACCGTCACTAATATCGATACCGGTGAGCGCAGCCTCGTCACCTCCCGGGGGTCAGAGGGCGCCATCGATCTGTCGGAGGATATGCTATCGGTCGTACGAAAAGCACTCCGGGATGACCGGAGCCGGATTCATGACC
This sequence comes from Rhodospirillaceae bacterium TMED167, assembly GCA_002170915.1. Next base: position 22,927 of record NHHQ01000027.1, read on the forward strand.
AGGACGGGCAGTCCCTTTTTGTCCAGGTTTTCAACCCGCCACTACGCATGTTGATTGTGGGTGCGGTCCATATTTCTCAAGCCCTCGTTTCCATGGCACAAACTGCTGGATTTGGGGTCACAATCATTGACCCCAGAGGCTCGTTTGCAACGGATGCGCGGTTCCCAAACGTCACGTTAATTGACGAATGGCCTGATGAGGCCTTAGAAGCACTAATCCCGGATGCACGGACAGCCATTGTCACCCTCACCCATGATCCTAAACTGGATGATCCTGCTCTGGAGATCGCCCTCAAATCAGATGCCTTCTATATCGGGTCCCTTGGGAGCAAACGCACCCATTCGTCCCGCTTGGACCGCTTGGCAGAGCTTGGCTTCAGCACGGAGGATGCTGCCCGTATCAACGGGCCCATCGGGCTTGATTTGGGCGCAACGTCGCCAGCGGAAATTGCCGTTTCAATCCTCGGGGAGGTCATCGCCGCAAAACACGGCAAGCTTGAGACGGCTGCCTCATGAAGTTCGGCCCCATCCCGCTAGATCAGGCGGAAGGCGCGATCCTAGCCCACAGCACCAAAATTCCAGGACGTATTTTCAAAAAAGGACGCGTCCTAAGCGCTGATGACATCGCACTCTTGACAACAGCGGCTTATGCCACCGTCATCGCAGCCATACTTGACCCCGAAGATATCCCAGAGGACGTAGCAGCCACGCGCATTAGTGACGCCCTAGCAGGACCGCATACCGACGTCGGCACAGCCTTTACGGGCCGATGCAACCTGATTGCTGGCGCACATGGTCTGTTGAAATTTGATCCATCACGATTGGATGAACTCAATCTCCTAGATGAGACAATAACGGCTGCAACTCTACCCGCATATGAGGTCGTCTCGCCTGGCCAGCTCATTGCTACAATAAAAATAATCCCGTTCGCAGCCCGAGAAGAGATTGTCGCGAGAGCCGAGGCCATGGCAAAATCTGATGCGCCCCTGATTTCCGTTGCGCCTTTCAGAACCAAACGTCTCGGACTGATCATGACACGGTTGCCAGGGATGAAGGAGAGCATTCTCGACAAAACCCTCGAAACCGCGACAGCACGCGTAGAGACTTATGGCAGCCGTATCACGGAAAATGTGCGCTGTGACCATCAACAGGCAGACGTCGAGAGAGCGCTCTCACGCCTCACCGGCAAATGCGATATCATCCTGATTTTTGGGGCCTCTGCGGTTGTTGATCGCGAGGATGTCCTGCCTGCTGCGGTGGTAAGTGCGGGCGGTTCGGTGGATCATTTTGGCATGCCTGTTGACCCTGGGAACCTTCTGTTTACCGGAGGGTTGGATGGGTATCCAGTGGTAGGAATGCCCGGCTGTGCCCGCTCACCGAAGCTCAATGGGTTCGACTGGGTCCTATGGCGGCTGTTGGCCGATATTCCGGTTTCATCCCGAGATATTATGCTTATGGGAGCGGGCGGTTTGTTGAAAGAGATTTCTGAACGAGGCCAGCTCCGCCAATCAAAAAACTCTGGTCAAAATGTGACCAGTGCAAAGGAACCAGAGATTGCAGCCCTCGTGCTCGCGGCAGGCGCATCAACGCGCATGGGCAAGGACAATAAATTGCTGGCGGATATAAATGGATCAGCATTGGTACGCCGAACGGTTGAGTCTCTCCAGGCGTCGAACGCCACGTCCGTTACTGTGGTGACTGGCCATGAAGCAGATGACGTGACGGCCACCCTTGCCGATATGGCGGGACTGTCGGTTGTTCATAATCCGGCGCACATTGGCGGCCTTAGCACATCTCTGAAGGCGGGCTTGGCGGGATTGCCGGAAACATTTGACGGTGTCATCGTCTGTCTCGGGGATATGCCCCTGGTAACCCCCGATATGCTCAACGCGCTCATACGCGCCTTCGATCCAGTGGAAGGCAGGTCTATTTGCGTTCCTGTGTTTGGGCGTAAACGCGGCAACCCCATCCTCTGGAGCCGAGCCTTCATTGGCGAAATGGGTGGTCTTTCAGGCGATATGGGCGCACGCCCGCTCCTCGAGGAACACGCCGACCAGGTCTATGAAGTCGAAATGGAGAACGACGGGGTGTTGTTTGATATCGATACGCCGGAACATCTTCAAAGGCTCAAAGCCCGCCTTTCATAATCCGTGCGATTGCGAAATTTTATCCCGACGGTCCATAAAACCCCTCTCCCCGCTTCCATAATAAATTTCGCTAGTCGACGTAGTGAGATCGGAAAAGAGGTTTTCCAAATCCATCCACTTACTCTACCGAGACACTCCCTACCACATTCAACAACCACGCATTCAACATGAGAAGATATTCTTCACGCTGGGGGACTATCTCGATTATGTGAGCCTAATAACAAAAAACTCTGCCGTATTCCCTGTTCAAGTTTGGCCAAATGTCTATTGCCCAAGCATGTCTATCTTTTTATGGCTAACTCGGACGCTAAAATACTCCCAAGGGTAAATGACCAAATCCATCAAGCCTACGGACACCGCATCACCAAACGTCAGGGAAGCGGAATTGAGGGCGTGGGCGATACGCGCCCTCCCATTTCGGTACAACATCTCTCTTGATGAACGCGCTCCGATTTTTCGAATGCTCCCTTGCACCGGGGATCTGGTCACTGGATCCTCTTTCTGGCACTCGAGCAAAGCCTGCGCCCATCTCCTGGGGCTTTATGATGATATGTTGAGCGCTAAGCCCATTTTGGATAAACTGTCTAACTGCAAACCTTTCTTACTCCAGATTCGGAAGAATCCGTTATCAACGGCTATTGTAGAATAATTGAACGAGCAAGGCGCACTTGGAGACACCTCAACTGCATCCAAAACCCTAAATGTGTATAAGTCTCTCAGAATTACGCATTCAAATTTAGGGTCTCACCAGGCGGCATGATTTCGTCATAAATGACCCTCGCTATGGCCGCATAGGTCGCTATGCCCGTCGCCGTGGGCGCCGAAGGTGCCCCTATAAAAGAACCCTTGGATTCAATAGAATCAGAGGCGATCACCAAGCTAAAAGCGTCAGCGAAACTCTGTGTCGTGCCGACAATCAGGCTCCGGTTGATTTTTCTTTCTGGTGCCCGTGGTGTCAGCTCCTTCTGGGGTCCAGACCATGTCTGGCCCTTTCCATCCAACAAATCTTCATAATAAAATGTTGCCCCGTCATAGACGACGGAGGGCTTCTCCGCCAGTTCCTCGACCGGCATGCCGTCCGAAGACGCCACTCGGCCGAAAGCCGACGTGCGGTTAACCGGCGACAAACCGGTTAACCCGATTTTGTGGGCAAGCGCCACCGTTTATTTTCCCGTTCTTAACGTTTTATCTTTTGATAGATATTATCATGATTTCACGTTTAAAGTCTATTATTAAGCGGTCTATCCTTATTCTTCGTTATGAAATCAATGACTTTTGACGCGACCCCAAACTCATATAAATTATTATGAGACGCATTTGGCATTGAAAGAAAAGATTTGGGTTCCGGGGCTAAATCAAACAAGGCGCGGCCAAATTTCCAAGGGACAACTCGATCTTTCTCTCCATGGATAATCAGCAACGGCGCCTGTAATCGCGTAATTCTCTCGGCTGAGTCGAACCTGTCTTTGACAAGATAGCGGGCAGGTAAATAGAAATATCTGTGTTGCGAGACATCGGCGATTGAGGTGAATGGTGCTTCCAAGATCAGCGCTCTAACGGGCTTTCTCTGTGCGAGTGCGGTTGCGACTCCGGTGCCAAGGGACTCGCCATACAAAACAATTTGATCTATCTGCACTCCTATCTTTTTCAGAAACCGGAGCCCAGCCCGACCATCCTTAATTAGATTTTCTTCGGTTGGAGTGCCGGGGTTCGCCCCATAGCCGCGGTAACTAACAAGCAATACGCCATACCCAGCATTCAAATAAGGCTTCACTTTGCCCGAGCGATGTCCTATGTGTCCCCCGTTGCCGTGCAGAAACATCAGGGTATGCCGCCCCTTTTTCGACGGGCGATACCACGCGGTGAGAACCAATCCATCTTCCGTGTTAAGGGTAACTTGGCGCATCTCCGGTACGCCGTGGTCTGCGGGCAACATCAAATTAGCGGACGGGTGGTACATCAAACCACGCTGAAAGAGAAACATCAGCGTAACCAGTCCACCATAGACTGAGATGACGGCGAGAAGGGAATAGAACAAGCGCCCCATATCCTCAGAACAGGCAATAAGAAGAACAAACCGCCCCGCGCCGCGGGGTCACATCAAACCTGATTGTCTAAACGCCAAACACCGCCGCCGACCTTACAAGCACGGCCATTTGCCTCACCAACTTGGTCCTGTACGGCAATACTAGCTTCAAATTCCCGACAAAACGTATTTTGGCCAGCATAGTAGGTCCTGACAGGCTTGATGGTTCCGGCAACACCTGTTTCAGGATTGATCCAATTCATCATATTGCCGTCAGTGGTATTGCTCATGGCGAACTGGGCCGATTGTTGGAATTTTGTGCGGTCGGACGGCATCAGCTGTTCACCAATGGAAACCCCAGATGCCGCGCCGACGAGACCGCCAGCGATGATAAACATCAGGTTTCCCGCGCCACCGCCAAACTGGCTGCCTGCATACCCTCCAACGAGGGCGCCCGCAGCTGCTCCGACCATCTGCCCAGGATTCATTTGGTGACCGGAACAGGCTGCGACTGAGATAGCAGCTCCCAAAACTAGGATTTTCTTCATATCTATATATCCCCTTGGAAATGGTTTTTCTTTCCCACCACTAGGCCAACCGATATTTTCAACAACTTAGCACACGCAAGCCCGTATACAAAACACGATTAAGATCAGGGCCTTATGCACGAAAAGGTTGCCATGACCGGCGTCAATAGCGGGCAATGCAGGACATCTTGTTTCTGGAAGTTTGCCCGCTTGCCATAAAGTCCACACTCATTCCCTGCCATCTCAAGCACAACCTCCGGCGAGGTCGAACCCTTATTGTAACAGATTTGGACCTTGTTGATGTCATCGGGCGTCTTGTTAAAGGTTGGCGAATTCCGGTTAAATTCACCCTCTTTAAACACATAAGGGGCGGCTTTAGAGCACGCCGAGAGCCCGAGAAGCACGACAAAAATAACGGGCAAAGTCTTGGTTAAACGTCGTCTCATCCAGCATCTATAACCTCATTGCGCGTAACCCACAATCCACGAGTTGAATGCCAGACGGCACGCGCGTCGGTCTGTGGACTTTAACCCCTGCTAGAACCATTTATAGTGACGTTATTGTGTCTTTCCACTCCCCCACCATCAAACTCTCTGCACTGGATCAATCGCCAATCAGAAGTGGCGGGCATGCGAAAGATGCTCTCCA
>NHHQ01000028.1 GCA_002170915.1 Rhodospirillaceae bacterium TMED167
GCATGAGAGCGCTCAACAATCGCGATGGCCTCTTCGAGGCTATCGGCCTTGGTGTCGACGTATTTTGTGGTCAGCCGGAAGTCAATGGAGGACGGCTTGCACTCCACCGCGATCAACGACGCGCCAGCCATTGTCGCTGCCAAAGGCTGGGCGCCCCCCATGCCGCCGAGACCGGCAGTGAGGATCCATTTGCCCGCCCAGTCGCCGTCAAAATGCTGACGGCCCATCTCGGCAAAGGTCTCATAGGTTCCCTGAACAATGCCCTGAGTGCCAATATAGATCCATGAGCCCGCCGTCATCTGGCCGTACATGGTGAGCCCCTTCCGATCGAGCTCATTGAACGTATCCCAGTTGGCCCAGGCAGGCACAATATTGGAATTGGCGATCAGAACCCGGGGAGCATCCCTGTGGGTGCGGAAGACACCCACCGCTTTGCCGGACTGAACGAGGAGGGTTTCGTCTTCCTCGAGGGTTTTCAGGGCCTTTACGATATCATCAAAACACTTCCAATTACGGGCCGCCCGACCGATACCACCATAAACGACAAGCTCTTGCGGGTTTTCGGCAACGGCATCATCCAAATTATTCATTAGCATGCGCATAGGCGCTTCAGCCCCCCAATGCTTGCACGTGAGCTCCGGGCCGGTCGGCGCCTTAATATGTCTTGAGTTATCTCTGCGAGTTGCACTGTTCATTTTCTTCAGATCCCTTTGACATCGTTTTGAGAAGCCGCCCGACGGGCGGCGCTGCGCTTTTGGCTATCACCTGTGCAATACGAGAAACGGGTGCCGATCCGGAACCGTTGTCCTGGATATAACAGCCGAACATAGGTGGCGACATGCGGCCCGGACCAGGTCCGGCGGGTTAACCGAAGACACGGTGTGGTTTCATCCAACTTCAGGAGATCACGCTCCGCCGCAGACGGCATGACAGCCTCTACCATATGCTCCACTTCTGCCAGTGGCGCCATGGCGATGAGGCGCTCCGTCGGTGTGGTCTGACTAAAATCGGCCTGCAGATAGCCCGGATCTGAGTCTGGATTGACATACCGGTTTTCGAGCTGAACCGGCACGCCATCCGCTTTGTGGAGGATAATGGAGTGAAATAGGTCTGCGAGCGCCTGATTTTCAAATTCCGCTGCCAGTTCCGCCGTTGCCATCACGGTCTCAAGCATTATCACCTCGGCGCTGTGGCGCTGATTATTCTCTCTTATTTGAACGGCAATATCCCTGACTTCCAGAAATTGAGAAGCCTCTCGCTCGTTGGCCACAAATGTACCGGCGCCGGGCACGCGCTCCAGCAATCCCAGATCCGCAAGCTCCCGTACGGCCCGGTTGACCGTCATCCGGCTTGCGCTGCACGTCTGAACAAGCTCTGATTCTGAGGGGATCTTATCACCGGTCCGCCAGGTCCCCTCCTTGAGGCCGTCGAGGATATGATCCTTTACTTTCTGATATTGCAAGATGGCAACCATGGGAACAACCGTCCCTAGTATTGGTAAAGGTTGCATAGGCTGCGCTTCAGACACATCCGGTTCGGGCTCCTAAATGTCCACGATCGGCTTCATGTCATCCGGCACCTCCAAACCAAAATCGATCAGATTTTGGATATAGGTACCGTGTTTTTTATTTGCCGTGAGGGTCGTCTTGGTGTTTCCCGCAATTACGCCTGTCCCATCCGCAAGCCGATTATACATTGCAAACAACGCACACACTTCAGCGATGTTCATGAGCGCGGCCTCATCCCAACCAACCGCGTACAGGGCCTCTGCGTCGGCGCTTTGCATTTTACCTGGCTGTTCCGTAAGTTTTTTTGAATACCGCAGCGCCGCCTTCATTTTTTCGCTTACATCGGCAGCCTCCAGGTCTTCTACCATGCCGTCAATAAGGCCTTCCTCGACGCCAAACATTTCGGCAATGGCTTTGTGCCCACGGTAACAGAATGAGCAAGCGTTCAACCCGGAGACATACGCGGCGATCAACTCCCGCTCGGTGTCATTAAGGGGCCCTTCAACCAGCATAATTTCATCTGTCATTTTAAAGAGATACACCGCCATCCGGGGTGATGTTTTCATGACATCGTATAAATGGGGAGCATCTCCCAGTGACTTCATGAATCCCATGTTTAATTCCTCTCAGCGGACGCATTTCTGTACTATACTAAAGAACGGGATGGCGCTGTATTGAATTGTATATACAGCTTGGCGTCAAGGCCCGCTGATCGCCTTTAAATAACGCAGGAAGCCGATGGAAATTTATGAATTTACGCTGGGCACAATACCCCTGGTGATGAGCATTCCCCACGTCGGAGAATATATTCCCCCTGACACCGAGGCGCAGATGACGTCCGCCGCCGCCGAGATAGGCGATACGGACTGGTACCTGGACCGGCTTTACAAAGATTCTGCGACACTTGGACTCCATGTCCTCAAGGCAACTCATTCACGATACGTGATCGACCTCAACAGGGCACCAGATAATGTCTCTCTATATCCGGGCCAAAACGTGACCGAATTGGTGCCCACGTCGACATTTGCCGAGGCCCCCCTCTACCCTGCCGGCCAAAATCCGGAGGACGCGGAGATCGCCCGGCGCCTGGAGATCTTCTGGCACCCCTATCACACCCGGCTCCGGGAGACATTGACCGAACTAAAAGATAAATTCGGATACGCCATTTTATTCGATTGCCATTCCATCAAATCCGTCGTGCCGCGCTTTTTCGACGGTCGGCTGCCTGACTTTAACTTGGGCACCGCAGCAGGAAAGAGTTGCGCGATTGATTTACGCGACAAACTGTCAGAGGCGCTATCCGGTGATGGGCGCTATACCCTGGCCGTGGACGGCCGGTTTAAGGGGGGGTACATCACGCGACAGTACGGCGACCCAAACAATAATATTCATGCTTTCCAATTGGAGCTCTCGACTGCCACCTATATGGACGAGGAGCCGGCATTTGCCTGGCGCGAAGACCTCGCGAACCAGGTAAAACCCAGCCTGATACGGATGCTAGAGGTAGCGGCAGACTGGCGGCCGGCCTAGGTATCGTTCTCCGCTTCAATCCATCGGCGGAGCACCGGTTTGGAAATTTTGGCACCGCCCCCAGTGCGTGGCATTTCGTCAACCAGCCGAACCTCCCTTGGCACTTTGAAATCCGCCAGCGCGGTGCCGCATCTAGCCATACAAAAGCGGGAGACAGTACCAGCAGTTTTAGGACAGCCCCCGGCCGATTGAGGAGAATGTTCTAGTATCGCGCAAACCGGAGGATGTAATGCTGAGCATAAGGGCAGACGAAATCAAAATAGAATTCAAGGGGGGTAGCCATCAGATGATTCCGTTAAGCCTCGGGCCGCCGTTTAAACAGCGCCTTACTTTTCTTGGTCATCACGGTGACCCCATCCTGGTTGATCACACTGATCAGTCCGTGGATGATCCCACGGTCAGATTTTGATTGCGAGCGCCGAACCTTTGTGATTTCCGCCCTCAGAGAGAGTTCGTCACCGGGTCGAACGGGCGCCAAGAACGCCATGCCGTCCACCCCCGGCGACGCGATGACCGAGGATCGCTTGATATAGCATTCATATTGCATTCGCTGCATGAGGGCAGCGACATGCCAGCCGCTGGCAATCAATGTCCCAAATTGACTGTCCGCCGCCGCATCCGCATCCGTGTGAATGGGAATTGGATCAAATTCGATCCCAAACCGTACGATTTCCTCCGCCGTTACACCGAGACTACCCCAAGTGAGAACCTCTCCGACGGTAAAGTCTTCAAGGTACCGGATATCTGTATCGGCCACGCTCATCTCTTTCCCCGAGCTCAAATTATACGTCTTGCATTGCCCAGATGGTTGCCGACCCTTCCCTTTATGCGCCGAAGTAAGTCCGGTCTTCCTCGGTTTCCTTCCAGGGCGCATAACTTGGCCATTCCTTTATTCGCGCGGCCATGTCATCACCATAGCGCACACGGAACAGGATCGAGCGTTCCGGTCCGTTCACATATTCGTGCAACTCGCCCGGGGGATGNACGATACATTTTCCAGGTGAAATATCGACCACCTCGTCATTCACATTCATCACGCCACCACCGGACATGCAGAAATAGATTTCTGTCGCCCAGGGGTGAGAGTGATTAGGGCTGATCTGTCCGGGCTCCCAACAAGCTATNGTCACGTCGCCCCCTGATTCTGCACCAAGAATTTTCTCGATATGCCGGTCCGGTGTGAAAATTTGTTCCGCATTAAGATCAAAAGCAAACATTGGACTGTCTCCTGTTTAATTATTATTTNGCTGGAATGACTGGCAACATGACATATGCCTGCCTATCCGNACCCGTTTTCAAGGTGACCTTGCCGCCAAAGACATGGGCCGGCCGGTCCCGAGGGTCGTCGTGCTTAAAGAGCCCACATCCTGTCCATTCCCCGTATTCGCCGAAATCAGTACCTGACCCGCCTGGATAAACGTAATCCTTTCCCCGTACGGAAAAGCCGAGCCGGTAGCCTTTAGGCACAACAATACAGGTCGGCCAAACTTCGACGTCCACCTCATAAGTGTCGCCCGGTATCAGCGGCTGGATTTCATCGTGGGTGTGGTATGGCCGGTAAGGCAGAGTTAGATCGCCGTCCAGTTTGCGATGAGAACAACGAAGCCAGCCCTGGGCAATCGGTGTGTGCGGATCGAGCGCGCCCTTAAAGGTCACTTCTTCCATGTCCGGCGTGAAAGCGCGAACCACAAGAAATAGATCGGCATCCTCGGTTTCAGACGAGACCCACAATTTCGACGCAATGGGGCCGGTGATTTCCACATCCTCGGCCAACGGAGGCGTTAGGAAGGTGACACCGTCAGAAAAGCCGCCATAAGTCACACTGCCGGCCGATCCCTGCGGTTCGGTAGAAAGTGTCAGGGTGTCGGGATGAATGTAGTACTTGGTCCATGCCGTCCGGGCGATAGGCCACTCGCTCTCATGGCGTTCCACAAAAGTCTCGCCGGGATAACGGATTTGAAGCTGAACCTTGGGCTGGTGATCCATCCAGCCCGTGTCCTCGCCTTTGAGAAAGTGGCCAAAAAACCGCTTCTGAAGATCGACGCCATAGTCGGTATAAAAATGAGTCCAGTGTTCAACGCCGTGGGCCTCGAGCCATTTATGTTGTGATGCCGACCGCACGAAACCCTCAAAATTGCCACGCGGGTGTAGGCCTTGACCGCCCCAGTTCGCGGTGGAAAGCATGGGCGTCTTGATCTTCGAATGGTCGGGCATGCGCGATTGCCAGAAATCGTCCGTGTCGAGCTTATGAGCCAGGCAATCTTCATAAAAGTTTCGCCGNTTTTCGCCCAATTCCTCCTCCGTCAGGGTTTCAGGACCGGACACCCAACCACCGGTCATGCGGGATCGCTTCCCCCGGGTGCCGCGCCCGTTCTGTAGAGGATATACCTGGGCCTCTGACCAATCCTGGACAAACCCCCGGCAGAAAATTCCGCCGTGCCACGCCATATCGCGATAATAATCCAAGGCCCCTTCCCAAGCGCACATGGCGGCAAGATGCTTGGGCTGCAGGGCGGCTGTCTGCCACTGGTTTTCGGCATAATAAGAAATCCCNTTCAANCCTACTTTACCGCTCGACCAGGGCTGCNCGCCCGCCCAATCGACGCAAATAGCCTGGTCCTGAGCCTCGCGGAGCGACCAGATATCAATAACCCCCTGAGACCGCCCGGCACCCCGAGAATCCACCCGGACCACAGCGTATCCATCAGGCACCCANTTTTCGGGGTCAACCACTTCCCATTGCTGATATTTGTTGGTGGAATTGGACGGCACATCTGGCCAATCCTCACACATACGGCGCCACTGGTCGCCGTAGCCGTCCTCAAAATGCAGCCATTTTCCATAGGGGCCGTAGGACAGGATGACCGGATATGCGCCCTCCTCAATGGGTCGATAGACATCACATCGCAGCACGACACCATCATCCATTTTAATGGGCACGTCCCAATCGACCGCCATGCCGTCGCGAATATCGGTACGGAAGCCCGCCCCAGATCCCTTATCTCCATCGCTCATTATTCAGGTCTCCCATCCACTACAGGGGGGTTCATTAGTGGGGCATTACCCAACTTTATCAGCAATCTGGCATGCCCCAGTGTTGTTCTACCCGCCAACAAAAGCCATCTGATTTAGTCTTATCGGATACTATTTTACAAAAAGAAATTGTTAACCGGTCCAATGATCAAAACAAGGAAAAAGAAGTGACCGGGCAGTGAGGAACTAACATCGTGCGTTTTTGATCCAGCCTTGCTATCTTTAAACTTTTGATTGTTGGGTAAATTCTATCAAAATCAGAGATTAGTTTAACATGAACAAGGCAGCCAAACAGAAGCAAAAAGGGAGAGGCTCGTCCGCTTTGNGCCGAAGGTTCGGTCAGGGCCCCTTTGGAGCTCACGTTCGTCAGCTGCGCAAAAAAACGGGCCTGACATTGTCCGGACTTTCCCAAAAATCCGGTTTGTCGGTCTCCGCCATCTCAAAGATAGAGAGAGAACAAATTTCGCCTACGTTTTTCAATCTGATGCGTCTTGCGGAGGGCCTAAACATTCACGTGGCNGACCTTGTCACCTTTNAAAATACTCACGACACTCCAACTGCCCGGATGGCGGTGACTAGGAAAGCAGAGCAAAAATTNACCGAGGCTGACCAATATAGCATCGCTTCGCTCTGTGGCAGCCTCGAAAAAAAACGGATGAAGCCCCTCATCAACCGGGTGAGCCCGGAGAACCCAAATCATCCGGTCGAGAACNTCGCCCATCATGGAGAGGAATTTGTTCATGTCTTGAGAGGAAGAGTGGAGATTAGAACTGACGCCTATCAGACCGTCATCCTCGAGGCCGGGGATAGCATCTATTTTGACAGTTCCATGCTGCACAGCTACGTCAGCGCGGACGCTAACGAGGCCGAGGTTTGCGTAATTTGGCTGCCGACCGCTAGTCAAAACGACGCGGCGGTGGCTGCGGAGATGGANAACATTGTCCGGTTGCGCCAGCCTGNAATGAAACNACTTAGGAGGAGCCCNGGTAACGACANNTGAATCCCCTCACTTGNGGTTCGGCCCTTGGGTCGGCTAGATGACACCGTCGGCGGACAAGTGCGCCAAATTTTTATCAGAACATCCCATACTTTGCAGAACAACATGAGTATGCTCGCCCAAACCAGGCGTCATGTGCCGCAATTGGCCAGGCGAGCCGGACAGCATGTTTCCGGCCATAACCCAGCTCAGATCCACAACCCGGACCGCGCCCAGCNGCCCCTCGACCTCCGGCTGGAAGATTTTTTTATGCAGCGTTACCATATTAGCTGTTCCTGGCGCAGTCAGTGCAGCCAGTGTCCCCAAACAGGCACTTATTTACCGAAGTGTATTTCGCTTTCCGCCGGGGTCAGAAGATTGCCGTCCTCATCCTGGAGTGGAAAAGCATGTAACGTCCTCATAAAGACCTGCATCCCATAGTGAAATGCAATGAAGGCGCCGAGTTCCATGATTTCGGCTTCTGAGTAGTGCTTTTTGCCTTCGTCATAAAATTCGACGAAAACCGTGTTCGGCTCGGTATACATGATCTGAGAATATTTAAGCGCCCACTTTTCAGCTTTGGTGAATTGCTTATCTTTCTCAAAATCGCCGCAACCGGCATCGATCCGGTCTTCCGTCAGTCCCAAATCTCTCGCCGCTTGCGACCTGAGATTGGAGAAATATGGATCCTGAGCCTGGCGCGCCAGACGCACCCGGATGATTTCCTTCAGTTTATGATCCACATTACCGTCAACATGCGATCGGTAAAGCGCATCAAACAGGGCTTCACTGTAGCCCGGGGCGTGCGCCATAATCTGAAAAAAAAGGGCATCTGGGACTTTCAGGTCACGCGCCTGGTCCACGAGGGAGCGCAGGCTCGATTGAGCCAAACTTTCCAGCGGCACCGTGTCAATGTGAGGCATAATTAATTCCCTCAGGCTTTATTTAGCCGCGTCCTCAATAGTTGCGCGCTGCATCGGACCATCAAGGTGAGATACCGGTTTTTCGCCATAGATCTTGCGCGACTCCTCCTGGCTGACCAGGCGGCCGTCCGGTGTGAACATTGGATAGAAACCCAGTGTCCCAAAGAATCGGTGATAGCCGACGTTGAAGCCGATATAAGCCCCCAATTCGACGATTTCCTCGGTCGTGAAATATTTACCGAGCTCTTTATAAAATTGAGCGTCTATTTTTTCCGGGGCTGTGTCCATCAGCTCACTGTATTTGAGAGCCATTTTTTCCGCCTCTGTAAAATTATCAGAGGTCTCGTAATTGTCGATGCCGTCATCGATCAGTTCTTCCGTCAAACCTTGCTGCTTCGCCGAAGCAGACCGCACGTTGCCTCAATAATTGCAATCAGCAGCACGGGAGAGCTGGACCCGGATAACCTCCTTGAGCTTATGATCCACGACGCCGGATTGGAAAACCGTTCCCCAAGCAACATACATAGATTTCGAGAGCTCGGGGTTGTGCCCCATCATGGCGTGGAAAGCCGGATCTGGCGCCTTATTTTTTAGGGCTTTTTTGACAAATGGCGCAAGCATGGTTTTTTCCAGGTCTGCGATATCAATCATGCTAATGTTCGGCATGAACTACCTCAATTTATGGATATGTGATTAAAATTTTGGACATGGTAAACGGGATAACCTGTTTAGCAAAGAACGTACCCTGAGGTACCTTGCAGCTAGTTAAGTTTAACATGGCCAGTTAAAATTCTAGGCCGCTCGGATCATAGCCATTAATTTTTGATAAAGCTCGTGATCTCGGTTCCGCAAGGCGTCCAAAGCGGTAAAATGATGGCATGCCTTAATTTCATAATATTCCGTCCCCAGGCCGTTCGCCCGGCACATGTTGGCATAGCTAACCGATTGCTGTCGGAAACCTATGGGCTCCAGCNCGCCGGCGGCGGCGATGATGGGCCCGTCCATGGTGGGCGGTCCGGCAAGCACGTTGTTCCGTTCCGCCANATCAATGTCGAGCCGCACATCATCATTGATGGACGTGTGCATGATGGCCTCTGGCTCAAACACGGGCGACAGAGGCAGTGCGCCTTTGATCACGTCCGCGGGCAGGCCATGCACCGTCCAGTCTTCTCTCAGCATCATGCCGGTCAGGTGGCCGCCGGCGGAGTGGCCGGACAGGAACAGCCGGTTCTCGTCTACTCCCAAGTCAGCCGCATTCGAATAAATGTANACAATGGCGGTGCGCATCTCATCGACAATATCNTCGAGGGTGACATCCGGGCATAGGTCGTAGTTNAGAGANATATGCGCGACACCGTCTTTGACCATNTCCGANGCGACATGGCTGTGATCGCTTTTATCCATCATNCGCCANTAGCCNCCATGAATGAAAATGAGAGCGGGCGGCGGCGACCCCAGGGCATCTGACTGAGCGGGAAAGACATCAAGGGTCTCTTTGGGTCGGTCGCCATACCGCACATCCAACGCGCCCCCCAAGTCCTGACGGGCCGCTTCTGCGAGTGCCGGCATGCTGGTTAGAAGCTCCATTGCATCGGGAATGGTAAGCCTCGGATTAAAGTGATACTCGATGGTGTCGTCATCGTATTCGCGCCAGTCAAAAGTCATGCCTAAGTCCTCTCTCGTGTTCTGATTCGGTCTTTAAGGCTTCGTACTATATCCCGGCGTCGCCGCAAAGAGTGTCCTCAAAGAATTTCGATTGCAGAGTGGATGAGGGACACCTAGATTTGTGGGTCTTCGAACGAAGGGAAAACCATGTCCAAAAAAGTTGAAAATCTGCACTGGCCTGACGCGCCGGATATGTGGATGCCCTATGCGCCCGCAATTAAGGTCACCGGCGGCTCTATGATTTTTTGTGCCGGCGTGACCGCGGCGCCCGTATACCACCACCACCCCCATATCACAGAAGAATTCGATGCCATGCCGGACACCATGGNAGGTCAGGCCCGCGTCGCGCTGGAACAACTCAAGAAAGGCCTCGAAGCCGCCGGCTCCAGCTTTGATGACGTAATCTCTGCAGACCGGTTTCTAACTGACATGGAAGAACAGGATGATCTCAATAAGGTGTGGGCGGAGTATTTCGGTGACGCCAAGCCCGCCACAACGACGGTTCAGGTGGTCCGCCTTGCAACCGATCCAAGATGTAAAATCGAAATCAACGCCATAGCTGTCGTGGACTAGACCGCGCCATGCCATCTATCCTCATCACGGGCGCGAACCGGGGACTAGGCCTGGAATTTTGTAGACAGTACGTGACGGATGGATGGCGGGTGCACGCCTGCTGCCGAAATCCGGCCACTGCCAGCGACCTTATCGCGGCCGGGGCAAGCGGGACCGGGCAATTGCACATCCACGGCATGGATATTGGCGAGCAGGATCAGATCGAGGCTGTGGCCCACGATCTTGATGGACACCCCTTAGACGTCTTGCTCAACAATGCCGGCATCGCTGATGGCTATGGCCATGGCGCTTATGAAAAAAAAGATGATCCGGATATCCGCAATTATGACTTTGATCTCTGGGCAGAGATGCTGCGCATCAACACCATCGCGCCCACCCGGGTTGCGGGCGCGTTCCTGGAAAATATCCTAGCCGGGAGCCAGAAAAAAATAGTCAACATCTCCTCAGGTCTGGGCTCAATTACCAATATATCTGGGGCAGGCAAGTACGGATATTGTTCTTCCAAGGCCGCGCTCAACATGGCAACAAGAGGTCTGTCCGAGTGGCTCAAACCGCAAGGGGTGATCATTGCCCCGATTGCACCTGGCTGGACGCGCACCGAGATGGGCGGGCCCAATGCCATGAACAGCATTGAAGACGCGGTGACGGGCGTCCGCACGGTGATCACCGGACTTACCATGGAACACACCGGTCGCGCCTGGGACTTCGACGGAACGGAATTACCCTGGTAAGGCTCCGACGTTCTCATTGCCCAACGGCGACGCAACCAAAACATATTTTTGGGGTGGCCGATGGGGTGGAATGATTGGACGGATTGAGCTCTAACCAGTGAGCATTATGGGGACCACGTGCTGTCCAGCACGTCGGCCAGTGCCTCCAGCTTGTTATATAAGTCTTCCAGTGTCTCAACGCCGATCGCTTCGGCGATCTCCCGATAATGTCGCTCTGAATACGGCCCGACACGCCGGATCAACGCCCGCCCCTCAGAACTGATGGAGATGTGTGAACGTCTCTGATCGTGCTGATCGGGTGACCGGCGCACGAGCTCCCGCTCTTCCAAATCCCGCACGATACGGGTCAGACTGGGCCCTAGGAGCCGGCAGGACTCTGCCAGGTCTCCCAGGTCCATGGCGCCCACTTCCTCCAAGGACCGGAGCACGCGCCACTGCTGNTCCGTAACGCCGAAGTCCCGCAGCATGGGTCGAAAACGCTCCATCACCGCTTCACGGGCGAGCAATAATACCATCGGGAGAGAGCGATCAAAGGCCCGGATAGACTTGGAAGGTTTAACGTCATCTGGCACCTAGGACACCTCGTCCACCACCGTGTTCGAGAGCGTCCCAATGCCGCCGACCTCGACCTCCACGACGTCCCCCGGCACGAGCCATTTGGGCGGATCAAAATAGGTCCCCGCCCCAGTTGGCGTGCCAGTGGCAATCACGTCCCCCGGTTTGAATTCCATAAAAGTGGAGAGATAGGGAAGCAGATATTCGAAATTGAAAATCATGTTGTCGGTGCTGTCCTGCTGGCGCACCTCCCCATTTACCCGGGTTTCAACACTAAGATCATTGAAATCCTGGAACTCGTCCGCCGTCACCATCCAGGGACCGAGTGCGCCAGAGGCGTTGAAGTTCTTACCCTGGGTGACGTTGAACTTGGCGTGTCGCAGCCAATCACGGATTGTACCCTCGTTCATGATGGTGAGGCCGGCAATATGGTCCCGGATATTCTCCGGTTTGATTCGTCGGCCAGCTTTCCCAATCACAATTACGATCTCGCCCTCATAGTCCAGTTGATCCGACTCGGGCGGGCGCACGAGATTGCCCCCATGGGCAACCAGGGAGTCGGGCGTGCGCACAAACATGGACGGATATTTGGGCGCCTCAGATCCATCTTTATATTCAGCATTCCGGTTGCCGTAATTGACACCAATACAGAAAATCTTTTCCGGATAAGGAATGGGGCGCAGAAGGGTCACGTCATCGAGACTGACATCCACGGAGGCCCCCTTCGCCGCGGCGGCGGCGGCGCTTAGAGCTTCCGCGCGAAGCAGTTCCAGCAAGCCCGGATAGGTATCTCCAATGCGGGCTCCCAGATCAATAATGCCTTCCTCCGTGACCACACCGTAAGAGTCTGTGCCTTGATGGGAATAGGATGCAATTTTCATGGTATCGGGTCCTTAAGAAAAATATGGCAGGCCCTTTTTGGGAGCCCTTTGAGCGTCCTTTTAGAGTAGTCCGGCGCGCTCAAGAACGCCGTCCAAGCGCGTCTCAAGCTCGGGGGTTGCCGGGGACATGGGCAGGCGATGTTCATTCTCTGGAATGATGCCGAGACGTTTCATCATATACTTAATGGGGATCGGGTTGGTGTCATAGAAGACCGCCTGATTGATCTCCAATAAACGCTGGTGCAAGTCTCTCCCCTTGTCCAGATCATTGTCCCATACCGCTTGACACATTTCCGCCAGCAAGTCAGGGCGCAAATTGCCGACCGCGTTCATGAGCCCCACAGCTCCAATGGCCATTTCCGGGAAGCTCAACTCTTCCAAGCCCACGAATACCAAATACTCGGGAAAGGCGTCTAGGCACTCAGAGACAAAGCCCAGGTCATTCACCGCATGCTTCATGCCGACAAATGTCGGCGACCGGTCCTTGAGCTCTTTCACTGTCTCCAACGTCACCGATACCGAGGCTCTGCCCGGGATATGATANATCATCCAAGGCACATTGATACCGCGGGTGACCGCCAGGTAATATTCAATGAGCCCCCTTTGGGGCGGGCGGATATAATAGGGTGTGACGATCAAGAGNGCGTCANCACCCGCTGCNGCCGCGTGNGAGGTGAGCACCTGTGTCTCAGCAAGCGATTGTGATCCCGTTGCCGCCACAATGGNGAGCCGGCCCGCATTGGTGTCTATAGCAACATCGACCACCTTGTTGCGCTCCGCCACCGTCAAGGTCGAGGGTTCAGATGTCGTGCCGTTCACCAAAATCCCATGGGACCCCTGATTAATTTGAAAATCCACCAATCCGGAATAAGCCTCATAATCCACCTCACCGTTNCTAAAAGGCGTGATAAGCGGNGGGATTGATCCTTTGAGTTTNGCGGTATCGACAGACATGGCCAACTTCCTTTTATTAGATTCTTGACTCATTCAACGANTTATTTAACATGTTAAATAAATCTTGGAAAGTATCAATTTTCTNACCCAAAAAGGGNCAGGAAATAAACGAATGAGGNAAACGGTATGGCCCACGCTATTGTAGAATATTCTGCCAACCTGGAAGCTAAGGTCGATCTCGATGGCCTGATTAGCACCGTGCATGAGGCCTGTCTCAAATCTGGCGTATTCCCGCTCACCGGCATGCGAACACGGGGTGCCCGGCGTGATCACTATAAAATTGCCAATGGTAAAATCGACGCATGTTTCATTCACCTTCAACTGAAGCTGGGCCCCGGCCGCGAGGAGGAGGTTAAGAAAAAAGCCATGGAGAATGTATTTGAAGCGCTGAGGGCTTTTGTCCAGCCGCTCATGGACNCCTCCCCNCTCGCCTTATCTATCGAAATATTCGAACTACCCGCCGTGCTCCGGATCAACAAGCATAACCTGNCCGATTATGTGTCGCCGGAAGAAGCCAATATTGGAAAAACGGGAGCCGCCAATGCCTGATAGCCTGCCCACCAACGAGATATATCTTGAAAACGCCAAAAAGGCGGAGAGGCATCTGGAGCGTTTCAAAGGCAGCGTGCTCGGCCATTTCATTAATGGCAAACACACACTTGGAGCCGCCGGCAAGGTATTGGACAATATATCGCCCATCAATGGTCGCGTGATCAACCAGATCGCCGCGGGCACTGCAGAGGATATTGATGCAGCGGCTCAGGCCGCGCGGAACGCCTTTCCGGAATGGCGCGACATGCCCGCGACCGACCGCCGCCATATTCTTCATAAAATCGCCGACTTGATCGTAGCGCGGGCAGAGGAGATCTCTCTTTTAGAATGTTTAGACACGGGCCAAGCACTGCGCTTCATGAGCAAAGCGGCCATCCGCGGAGCAGAAAATTATCGATTTTTTGCCGANAAGGCNCCGGAAGCNGCAAANGGTCTTNCNATGCCNGCCGCNCAGCACATGAACTACTCNGTGCGCAGTCCGATNGGNCCCGTTGGCGTGATCACNCCCTGGAACACGCCNTTTATGCTGTCGACNTGGAAGATNGCNCCCGCCCTNGCCGCTGGCTGCACGGTGGTCCANAAGCCNGCCGAATGGTCGCCATTGACCGCCATGCTNNTGGCCGAGATCACNGCGGAGGCNGGCGTTCCGGACGGNGTNATCAANNTGGTGAANGGGCTNGGCGAGGACGCCGGCAAGGCNCTCACGGAACATCCCGACATNAANGCCNCCTCCTTTGTNGGAGAGAGNGCCACNGGNAGCNCCATCATGAAACAGGGTGCCGACACATTNAANNGGGTCCACTTTGAGTTGGGNGGCAAGAANCCCGTGATNGTNTTNGANGATGCNGACNTNGANCGGGCCCTCGATGCCGTTGTCTTTATGATCTANAGCCTGAATGGAGAGCGTTGCACGTCATCTAGCCGCTTGCTGGTTCAAGAAAGCATCCACGACCAGTTCATAGAGCGCGTTGCTGAACGGGTACGAAACATTCA
>NHHQ01000029.1 GCA_002170915.1 Rhodospirillaceae bacterium TMED167
TCAGCGCCACGAGCGCCCCGCCAATAAAATGGTAGGTAAACAACTGTTCCCCAATGAAACTAATGGCAAGAAGCGCGCCGAACACGGGAATTAAATTGAGGAAGATGGAGGCCCGATTGGGGCCCACTGCTCGGAGTCCCGAATTCCAAATATAAATAGACAAAACCGATACAATCAACCCCATCACCAAAAAGACAATAACGCTGTCGAGGGTGGCCGGAACGGATCTCACCGTCAGGGTCTCAATAATATAAAATGGCAACACGGACAGGCTTCCCGCCATGAGAATGAGGAACAACGTCGTTGTCACGCCGAGTTCTTTGGGCAAGCGGTGCAATAAAGCGGCATAAACCGACCAGCCGACGATGGCGAGAACAGCAAACCCGTCCCCGATGTTCATATTGAGACCAAGCAGCAAAGAAATGTCGGCCTTGGCAACAATCACCAGGATCCCGGCAAAGCCCGCCGCGATGCCCGCGCTTTGTCCCGGGGTCAGTTTGTCTTTGGTCAAAATCCAAGCTGCAACCGCCGTGACTGCGGGCTGAACGGCATTGATGACGGAGGCATTGATCGCGGTTGTAAAATTCACACCCACCATGAGCATCACGGAACTGCCGATTTGGATGATCCCCATGAAAATGATGAATTTCGCGTGGCGCCGAATGATGTCGGCTTTGCGGACCAGTTCGGCATAGACAAATGGTAAAAGAAAGACAGCCCCGACAAACCATCGCCAGAAAGAGAGCCCCAAAGGCGGGATTTCCTGGTGGACACCCCGCCCGATGACAATGCTGAGACCCCATAGAAATGTCGCGCAGGTAATCAGGACATAGGCGAGGCCTGGTCTCGGCTCAAAGGTCTCCAGTTTTTTAAGCATGGTGCCGGAAAACGACCTGAAATTGGCTATAAAACTGGAGTAGGGACCGATTTGACATCATAAGATACCATATGAGACCGGTTAACACGGTTCAATCATTCTCCCTAAGGACCACACCCGCCAAATAGAGTGAACCACAAATTAAGATGCGCCCGGGCGAGCCAGAAAGTCTCATCAGATCGTCAATGGCTCGCTCAAGACTGGATGAGGATTGCGCCTTGGCGCCAAGATTTTCTGCGATACCGGCAAGGGCCGCCGGATCTATCGAGGCGCCTTCACCGGGAATGGCGACGGTCCGGAGCGCCGCTATATGGGGGAGAAGTGGCATTATAAAGGCATCCGGTTCCTTCGAGGAAATCATCCCCCAAATGCCAAAAAGAGGTTTATCCCTCCATCCCGTCGCCTGCGCAGCCAGGATTTCTCCAGCCGCCGGATTATGGCCACCATCAAGCCACAATTCCCAACCCTCAGGGATGTTGTCTACCAGGGATCCAGACAACAGGCGCTGGAGCCGTCCAGGCCAGTGGACCGCACGGAGCCCATCCTCGACAGCCGTGTCCGGAATGGCATCGGGCCGCCAAGCATCCAGGCAGGTCAGTGCTTGGGCGGCATTTTGAATTTGGTGACGCCCGGTCAAACTGGGCAGCGGAACTGTCAGGCCACGGTGCGGTGTCTCGATCCGAATGGACTCCGCAGTCGATCCTAACTGCCATTCTGATCCTTGCAGGAGAAGACGGCTTCCAATTTTTTTAGACGCCTCCCGGATAACGTCATGGGCGTCCGGGGTCTGCGCAGAGACAACCGCCGGCACATGCCGTCGCATGATGGCCGCTTTTTCTGCAGCAATCCCTTTGAGATCTGCGCCTAGAAATCCTACGTGATCGATGGAGACGGGTGTCAACGCCGTTACCGCCGGCTGGTCCAAGACATTGGTCGCATCTAAGCGCCCGCCGAGCCCGGTTTCCAGCAAACAGAGATTGGCGGGTATCCGGGAAAATGCCAGAAAAGCCAGCGTCGTGGTGATCTCAAAAAATGTGATCGGCGCCCCCATGTTGGCGACTTCGCATTCGTCGAGCAGTTCACCGAGCGCCGCATCGGTGATCAGCTCACCCGCAATCCGGATACGCTCATTAAAGTCGACAAGGTGCGGGGAGGTATATACATGCACCGAGAGGCCAGCAGCTTCCGCGAAAGAACGCATAAAGGCAACTACCGAGCCTTTGCCATTGGTACCTGCCACGTGAATGACTGGTGGTAAATTTTTTTCGGGATGCCCCAGCGCTGCAAGAAGCCTCTCAACCCGTCCCAAAGACAAATCAATAACTTTGGGATGATGCCGGTTGAGGCGATCAATGATATCCGGGCTATTCAGGAGCCCTGTTTCCAAAGTCTTTTGAAATGGACCGGACACCGGACGCGAGATCTCTCACCAAATCCAGGACGGCGTTTACACAGTCATCGGTACCCTGACCCTCGGAATCCAGATTTTCTGCAACCTGTGTGACGAGCGCAGACCCCACCACGACAGCGTCCGCATGCTGGCCAATGGCGGCAGCCTGTTCAGGTGTTTTTATCCCAAATCCAACGGCGATGGGTAAATCAGTGTGCCGGCGGAGACGCTCGATGGCAGCCGCAACATCCTGGGTCTCGGCGGACTTTGTGCCGGTAATCCCGGTGACGGAGACATAATAGATAAATCCGCTGGCGCGCTCTGCCACCTTGGACAACCGGCTATCATCGGTGGTCGGGGCGGTGAGATAGATAAAATCGATGCCTGATCCCGGCAACGCATCGCGCATCTCGGTTTCTTCAAGCGGCAGGTCGACGACGATCAAGCCGTCTACACCGGCCGCCACCGCGTCCGCGATAAACTTATCAAGGCCGTAGATATAGATCGGATTGTAATATCCCATCAGCACAATGGGGGTATCCATGTCTGCCTGCCGAAAATCAGCAACCATCTGAAGAGTTTTCGTGAGGTTCATCCCGTTCACAAGGGCGCGCTGACTGGACGATTGAATGGCCGGCCCATCCGCCATCGGATCGGAGAACGGCATGCCAAGTTCAATGATGTCTGCCCCGGCCTCGGGCAACTGACGGAGAATGACTTTGGAGCGATTCATATCGGGATCACCGGCCGTCACGAATGTCACCAACCCCGGCCTGCCTTCGCCTGCCAGCTCGGCAAATCTCTGCGGAAGCCGCGACATGCTATTCTTGCTCTTCCAGGTATTTGGCAACTGAATCCATGTCCTTATCACCACGGCCACTCATGTTGATCACCATGAGATGATCCGCAGGAAGATCCCCCGCGATCTTCATGGCATGGGCAACGGCATGGGCCGGCTCCAATGCGGGAATAATACCCTCCAGCCGGGTCGTTAATTGGAACGCCTCGACTGCTTCGTTGTCTGTGATGGAGACATACTCCACACGGCCCGTATCGTGGAGCCAGGCATGCTCGGGGCCGATACCAGGGTAGTCAAGCCCGGCAGATACAGAATGGGCTTCCGTGATCTGACCATCATCATCCTGGAGTAAATAGGTCCGGTTACCATGCAAAACGCCGGGCCGTCCCGCGCTCAGGCTCGCGGCGTGCTGCCCAGTTGAAATGCCTTTTCCGGACGCTTCGACTGCAATGATGCGAACACCCTCGTCGTCCAGGAACGGATGAAAGGTGCCCATGGCGTTGGAACCGCCACCAATACAAGCCACCAGACTGTCGGGCAGCCGCCCTTCTATCTCCAACATCTGAGCACGGGTTTCCTCTCCAATCACAGACTGAAAGTCCCGCACCATGGTGGGATAAGGATGCGGCCCGGCTACCGTACCAATGAGATAATAGGTATCTTCCACATTGGCGACCCAATCACGAAGAGCGTCGTTCATGGCGTCCTTTAAGGAACATGACCCCGACGTCACCGGAATAATTTCTGCACCCAGCAATTTCATGCGGTTAACATTGGGCGCTTGGCGCTCGATATCTTTCGCCCCCATGTAAACAGTGCAGGGAAGATCAAAGAGAGCGCAAACTGTGGCCGTCGCCACACCATGCATGCCCGCCCCGGTCTCGGCAATGATGCGGTTTTTGTCCATGCGTTTGGCAAGCAGGATCTGGCCCATGCAATTGTTGACCTTGTGAGCGCCTGTATGGTTGAGGTCTTCTCGCTTGAAATAAATCTTTGCGCCACCCAGGCGCTTGGTCAGCCGCTCGGCATAAAAAAGCGCTGTGGGACGGCCCACATAATGTGTGAGATAGGACCTGAACTCCTCATGAAATTCAGGGTCATCCTTCATCTCGTCATAGGCCTTTTCCACATCAAGGATGAGTGGCATGAGTGTCTCTGCGACATAACGCCCACCAAATATACCAAAATGGCCGTGCTCGTCGGGTCCGCCACGATATGTGTTAAGTTTGTTCATGAGTTTCCAGCTTTCTTCGCCTGTTAGTTTTCCTATGACGGATCATAGAATGTCTTAATTATGCGGATGCCACCGCTTCAATAAAGGCTGTGATCTTCCCAACGTTTTTAACCCCCGGCTTATCCTCAACACCCGAGGACACGTCAACCGCCTCTGCGCCGCTGATACGCGTGGCTTCTGCCACATTCTCAGCAGTGAGACCGCCTGCCAAGATCCACAGCTTGGCCCAATCACGGCCAGCGAGAAAACGCCAGTCAAACGAAAGGGCGTTTCCGCCTGGTAAGGCATTTTCCATCTCTTCCGGCGCCCGTGCGTCAAATAAAAATCTCTCCGCCACCGANTCATAANGTTGTAGANCNTCCAGGTCGTCTNCCTGCGCAATNTTTAAAACCTTGATCACCGGNAGGCCCGTTAACGTTTTTANTTCTTNNATCCGTGCCGGGCTCTCNTCNCCATGTAATTGAAGAACATCAAGNTCTGTTTGNTCCAATACACGNGTNACCAGAGCATCGTCAGGGTTAACNAANAATCCTANAATTTCTACGGACGCCGGAACCCTTCGGATNANCTTGGCCGCATCTTCGATTGGCAAGTTTCGAGGGGACGGTTCATAAAAGACAAACCCGGCCATGGCCGCACCGGCATCGACCGTTGCGTCCACTGCCTCTTCCCGGTCAAGGCCACAAATTTTAACTTTAGCCGGCATTGTTCAGTTCCTCGCCGATCCGCCGGGCCGCCGCAGCCGGATCATCGGCCCCCGTGATGGGCCGGCCAATGACCAGATAATCGGAACCGCGCACGACAGCGTCAGCCGGTGTCACCACTCGTTTTTGATCCCCGGCGACCGCCCAGGCGGGCCGAATTCCCGGCGTCAGAAGTTTGAACGTTGGGCCGCACTGATCGCGTAAGGGCTCAATTTCGTTCGCCGAACAGACGACCCCATCCAGTCCGCTCTCTTGCGTGAGCGCCGCCAGGCGCTTGACCTGGTCGACGGGGTGACCATCAACCCCGATATCGGCAAGATCATCAGCATCTAGAGACGTGAGCACGGTAACCGCCAAAACAACGGGTTTTTCGACGCCAAGCCTTTGGGATTCTGCCGCTGATGCATCGCGGGCGGCCTCCATCATGGTCCGCCCCCCAGCAGCATGCACATTGAGGATCGCTGGCCGCAAGGGAATGGCCGCTCGGACTGCGCCCGCCACCGTATTAGGAATATCATGCAACTTGAGGTCCAGAAAAATCGGTATTTGTACCGCCTGGATCTTTCGTACGCCTTCCGGACCCAGCGCGGTAAAAAATTCTTTGCCGATTTTCATCCCGCCGACAAGGCCCTTGAGCGCACGTGCAAGTTCCAGGCCCCGATCAAGATCGGCCGTATCCAGGGCGACAAATATTCTGTGTTCCGGCTTTAAAGTCATTTATTGCGAGGTACTGCCCGTCGGGAGGATTCCAGTTCCTCAATCTGTTGTTTGAGTTTGTCCAAATTCTTTTCGAGACCGCTGGCCTTTTTCGACGCCGTCCGTGCTTTGCGTCGGACTTTACCAGCTGAGAACCAGGTCACGATTGCGCCACCTACAAATCCCGCAAACGCAGCCGCCAACACGGGAACATAGTGAGGTATCATGACTTCAGGCACTGGGAGGGGCCACAAATCCAGTGTAACTAACGAGCGATTTGAAATGGCAAATAGGATCACCAGGAGCCCAACCGCAACCATGGCAATCCAGGACACAAACTTGAGGACCATATCTCCCCCTGATGGTGACAGGAATGAAGCTGCGGCATGAATAGCCGCCAATTACCGAAAATGCCAGGCGCGAAATGCTAGGCGTTCAGTTTTTCCCGGAGTTGCTTGCCAGTTTTAAAATACGGGACACGCTTTGCGTCCACTTCAACGGCCTCACCCGTGCGCGGGTTGCGGCCGACACGGGAGTCCCGGTGTTTAACAGAAAATGCCCCGAAACCACGCAATTCGACACGATCACCTTGGGCCAAAGCCGATGCAATTTCATCAAAGACGGTCGTGACTATTCTCTCGACATCCCGCTGATAAAGATTTGGATTTTCGTCTGTCAAATAAGCGATCAATTCGGATTTTGTCATCGATCAATTTTCCTCCCAAGCAAGAGGTCTGTAACTAAATGAGACGTCTATTTACGCTCTTAATTACCAAGAGGGTGCCAAAGAGAAATCAGCCCGTCAAGCCTAAGCCGTTCAGAGAACGATGTTTTTCCGGCCAGGTCTTCCAGTATCGCGCGTAGAATTCCACCCTCTTCGTAGACCGACATCTCGACGATGGGTAGGTTTTTTGGGAGATTTTTCTCTGTTTCAAGCCATGTAACAGCCCCCACCTCACCGCCGATTGCATCGATGAGGCCATTGGACAGCGCTTGNCGACCGGTAAAGATCCGGCCATCTGACACTTTGCGCAGGCTGGCATCATCCAGTTCCCGGCGATCCTTTACGAGACCGACAAACATATCCTGCATGTCCGCGATAATTTCCTGAGCAGCCCGCCGTGCATCATCCGAGAATGGCTCAAGCGGATTTGGTTGTGCTTTGAGCGGTGAGCTTTTGACAACCTCAGGCTTGATGCCGAGCTTGTCCAAAAATCCTGTCAAGTCCGTAGACTGCATTAGGACGCCGATGGAGCCTGTGATGGTGGATTGACGAGCGACAATATGGTCGGCGCCAAGGGCGATCATGTAGCCTGCAGATGTGGCAATTTCCCGCATCACGGCGACAACAGGTTTCTGCTTCGACACATCCCGAAGCGCGAAATAGAGGCTCTCTCCGCCCACGACAGTGCCGCCTGGGCTGTTGATGTTCACAATCAGGGCTTTAATAGCCGGATCATCAGCAGCTTTCTGCAACAACTTAAGGCGCTCCTGATTATCGACAATAATGTTGGTCACTTCGAGGGAGGCAATATGCGCCTGCCCACCGAGACCGTGAAACCGGCCGACCACCATAATCAAGAGGACCACGACCGCGAGCACGGCAAACAAACGCCATACGGCTCGGCTGCGTTTTAATTTCCGCCGGTCCAGTATTTTATCGGAATCAAGCGACATGGATATCTCATCCACCTTGGTCTAGAAGGCTGGCAGCTTCTCCCTGCCCAACCGCCATGCCTTTAGCATGGCGGCCGAGGGAGTTTATTTAGGCAAACCTGGCTATCGCCAGAATGCCGATGCCTATTTGCTCGCGGCCTTCTTTTTGGCAGCGGCTTTTTTCTTAGAGGCCGATTTTTTCTTGGTAGCCGCCTTCTTTTTGACGGGCGCCGCCTCGGCCCCCGGGGCTTCTTCTGTCTGTTCCACCGGCGCAACTGCCTCCGCTTCGGCCGTTGCCTCTTGTTCAGACGCCTCCTCCGCAACAGCCTCAGGCTCACTGTCATCATCAGTATCGGCTTGAGCGCTTTTCTCTTTCAACGCCGCGCCCAGAATATCGCCCAAAGATGCACCAGAGTTGCTTGATCCGAACTCCGCCATAGCGATTTTCTCTTCTTCCACTTCTCGTGACTTAATGGAGAGTGAAATTTTTCGCGAGGTCTTGTCGAGAGAAGTCACCTTGGCATCCACCACTTCACCCGCGGCGAAGCGGTCCGGACGTTGTTCGGAGCGGTCNCGGGACAAATCCCCCCGGCGGATAAAGCCCTGGATATCNTCCATGACCGTGACTTCGATGCCNTTATCGACAATTTTTGCGACGGTACAGGTGACAATGTCGCCTTTCTTAATCTTATCGAAAGTACCGCTCACGGGATCGTCGGTCAGTTGCTTAACGCCGAGGCCGATGCGCTCTTTCTCGATATCGACATCCAGCACCTTCACCTTTATTGTGTCGCCTTTCTTATANTCGCCAATCAAGTCTTCTCCAGCTTTAATCCAATCCAGATCGGAGAGATGCACCATGCCGTCTATCTCTTCCGTCAGCCCAACAAAGAGACCAAATTCCGTGATGTTCTTTATCTCACCCTCGACTTCAGCACCCACCTGGAATTTCTCGGTGAAATCTGACCAGGGGTTGGCCATGCATTGTTTGAGACCAAGGCTGATGCGCCGCTTAGATGGATCCACATCCAANACCATGACTTCCACTTCCTGGCTGGTCGAGACGATTTTACCCGGATGAACATTTTTCTTAGTCCAACTCATTTCGGAGACATGCACCAACCCTTCGATACCGGCTTCCAATTCCACAAATGCACCATAGTCGGTGATGTTCGTAACCCGTCCGTTGAGTTTGGCTTTGAGCGGATACTTGGCCACGACACCGTCCCAGGGATCCGACTCTAACTGTTTCATGCCGAGAGAAATACGGTTGTTTTCCTGGTTAAACCGGATCACCTGCACATTAATTGTTTGGCCGACCTGCAACGCCTCGGACGGGTGGTTGATGCGCTTCCAGGCAATATCCGTGACATGCAAGAGACCATCAACACCGCCGAGATCTACGAATGCACCATAGTCGGTGATGTTCTTGACCACACCTTCGAGAACCTGTCCCTCGCTCAGATTGGACATCAATTCAGAGCGTTCTTCCGCGCGGGTTTCTTCCAGCACCGCCCGGCGGGAAACAACAATATTGCCTCGACTGCGATCCATTTTCAGGATCTGGAACTGCTGAGGATTACCCATCAGGGGCGCCACGTCACGGATTGGGCGAATGTCCACTTGAGATCCGGGCAGAAATGCCACGGCACCGGACAGATCGACCGTAAAGCCACCCTTGACGCGGCCAAAGATGACACCAGTTACGCGTTCTTCCGCCTCGTAGGCTTTTTCAAGGACCGTCCAGGCTTCTTCCCGGCGCGCTTTATCACGGCTCAGGACAACCGCACCGTCCCGGCCTTCGAAGCGTTCCACGAACACATCCACATCATCGCCGGCGCTAATATCAGCTTTTCCGGTCGCGTCGGTAAATTCTTTGATCGGTACATTGCCCTCGGATTTAAGGCCCACATCGATCAATACAAAATCATTTTCGACCGCCAGGACTTTACCGGTCACAACACGGCCCTGCAGCCGCTCTTCCTCTCCGAACGACTCCGCCAGGAGATCAGCAAACACCTCATTTGTTACGGGAGTATCTTGGTCTTTGGATACACTTGTATCAGCCATTATTTTCGTCCTTTACCATTTAGTTTCAGGCCAGCCGGTTGACTCCGACGGTCTTTGAAAAACACAATTTGCTGCCACCAATGCCGGCTGCAAACACGACAAACCTGCCCCCGGAAACGCACTGATCTCCGAACAGCCGGTCTTTAGAGGTTCTGCGAATTGATATAGTGAAGCGCTGCGGCAAATACCGCGTCCGCATCCAAGTCGCTCGTGTCGAGCACGAATGCATCTTTGGCCGGCTCAAGGGGCGCTACGGATCGAGACATGTCCCTGGTGTCACGGTCCTTTATGTCCCGCAGAATTCGCGCATATATAGCTTCAGCACCGCGTGCCTGCAACTCTTTATAACGCCGCGCCGCGCGTACGTCCGCAGACGCTGTCAGGAACAGTTTATAGGGGGCCTCGGGGCAAACCACGG
>NHHQ01000030.1:0-11080 GCA_002170915.1 Rhodospirillaceae bacterium TMED167
GCCGCGATCCTCATCGATTAAAGANAACCCGGANCAATGCTTAGCCATCNGATCGGCTAATTGACGNGCTGNCCTNCCNGCTTCGTAANAAAGTTGAAAAAGATTCGAAACNGCCNCGTCTGATCATNACTTGTCCANNATGCNANTATAAATTNANAGNCCAGNAGTTAAGACCTGTNCCCTGGGCGTTAGTTATGTNTCGAANATAGCCACCGCCCGTGTCCAGCCCGCCGACGCGCCGCGGATNTTTACGGGAAAACAGGAAANCTCAAAACCATTCCCTGGNAGGGAGTCNAGATTATGAAGTTTTTCCAGATGGCAGTAACCAATCTCCATTCCGGCCCGGTGGCCCTCCCAAATAAGAGACGCATCCTCTGTTTCCGAGTACCTGTCTTTGGTGTGAATAAATGGAGCATCCCAACTCCAGGCATCGGTTCCCGTGACCCGTACCCCCCGTTCAAGCAAATACATAGTGGCGTCCCGACCCATGCCGCAACCGGATGAAACATACCCGTCGCTCCCGTATGCATCGCCCGCGGCCGTATTTATAACTACAATCTCGAGAGGTTGGAGCGTGTGGCCAATGCGTTTAAGTTCGTCCTCNACGTCATCTGCCGTAACCACATAGCCATCGCGGAAATGCCGAAAGTCGAGTTTAACGCCGGNCCGGAAGCACCAATCCAAGGGCACCTCATCAATNGTNATNGCCCTCTCGCCCTTGTTCATGGTCGAATGGAAATGATAGGGCGCATCGAGGTGTGTCCCATTGTGGGTCATCACCTTAATCCATTCAATGGCCCATCCCTCACCGCCCGGCAAATCGTCTTTTTCTAGGCCAGGGAAAAACGCCATCACGTCTTCGGCAGTATCCTCGTGGGTNAGATAGTCGATNCGGGGCCCATAGCCCGGCGGGTCGGATACCACGTCGTTTTCCAGGTGCATGGAAATATCGACAAATTGCCGGGCCATGGTGAGGCTCCCCTGTTATCTATTTGATGGCTTGCGGATTAATTGGCGACCCAGTGCCTCGGGTGATGACGAGCGGGGGCGCACAGAGAAAAAACTCATAAACGCCATCTTTGGCGCAGTCTTCCACCAACTCCCGCAGGTACCAAATTTCACCATGAACAATACCAATGCAGGGGATGGTCACCCANTGCCAGGGCTGATTAGTGCCGTCGACCGTTTCATTNGGCCGNACCTCAATGCCCCAGGTATCGGAGCAAATGCCAGNAATTTCTTTATCATGGATCCAGTCTACGGTCTCGAAGGCCAGGCCCGGTGCATCTCCACCGCCGTAACCGCCCCAATCACCGCGATCCAGGCAGTCGGCCATTTGGCCGGTGTTCACGATGACAAAGTCACCCCGGCGAACTTCAACACCTTGGGCTTTAGCCGTCCGCTCCANATCATTAANAGTAATNCCATACCCGTCAGCCAGACGCGCCTTCTTCTTANNGCGTGCCACGTCCAGCAGGACGCCCCGGCCCACCATCTTATCAGCAAAATGCTCAATACCATTTTTATGGGCGCCCCGGGCGTCAACTAATTGCGCCGGATAGCCATTCCACATTTTGTCCTCGACAAACACATGCGCGAGCGCGTCCCACTGGCTCGCACATTGTGTAGGCAGGTTGATGAAGTCGTCGGCGTAACGCATACCGACCAACGAATCCTGAACGCCTTGCACCGCATCCGTGCCAGTCGCCATCATATGATGCAAAGGGTTCCAGCGACCGCCAAAGAGNCCATTTTGTGGTCCATCCTCATCCAAATTGAGACCAAGCCGAAACACCTTGCCCCGCTTGATCAGCTTGGATGCTTCGACAATGTCATCTTGGGTGATGTAATTAAGAACGCCCAACTGATCGTTCTTACCCCATTTTCCCCAGTTCGAGAGTTCCTTACATTTCTTCAGGACATCCCGCTTTGTCAGTCCTTTCTTTTTGCGTGACGGAATTCGTTTTGCTGCCGCTTTTTTGGTTTTTGCTTTGGTTGCCATGATGAAACCTCCTGTAGTTTATTAAGCTATTAATCGAATTTGAGCGCAGTCTAAGGCCGTCAATTTTAATGATCAACTGCTCACTTGTTCGAAGAGAGTGGGCTCCCTAATATCCTGAAGGTAAATGNAACGAGAAACCNGCACAGCTCTGGCGGATGAAATATGTCAAATTGGATGGACCGGCCCCTGCCGGAAANTGCGGCGGCGCTTCGNGACGGAACGCTTAACGCCCGTGACCTCACCGAAGAGGCGATTGCNCGTCACGAGAAATGGGACGCGCAACTGGGGGCGTATAAGACGTGGGATGCCGATTATGCACGGGCGCAAGCCGATGCGGCGGCGGCAGCTTTCGTAGCCGGTCAGGATCACGGTCCAGCCCAAGGGATCCCGTTTTCGGTGAAGGATATATACGGCGCCGGCGGGTTTCCAATCTTCGCGGGCTCCCCCAAAGCCCTACCAGTGGAATGGGAGCGGGACGGCACAGTGGTCGCAGGCATTCGCCAACAACTCGCTGTCGTCCCTGGCAAGACCCATACAGTGGAGTTTGCCTTTGGTGGCCTCGGCACCAATCCCCATTGGCCCACCCCCCGAAACCCCTGGGACAGGGAACATCATCGGGCGCCCGGAGGCTCGTCCAGTGGCGCCGGCGTCAGTTTGCATGAGGGGTCTGCTGCCATCGCCTTTGGCACCGACACGGGCGGATCCGTCCGCGTGCCGGCGTCCTATACNGGAAATGTCGGCCTCAAGACCACCAAAGACCGCTGGTCCACGGACGGCATTACGATCCTCAGCACGAGTTTCGACACGCCGGGCATTATCGCCAAAAGCATGACGGATATCGCTTTTGGATTTTCGGCCATCGATCCAGCTGCACGGGCAGCAGGCTCGCCGCTGATTGAGCCGCGCGATGTCAAAGGGTTGAAAATTGGCATTACGCACGACTATTTCTGGGATTATTGTCAAGATGACGTAGGTGCAGCGGTGGAAGATGCAATTAGTGAATTGGTGACCGCCGGCGCCACCACGTCCGAAATGCCCCTGCCAGAGGCTGCATCCTCCCTTCAGGTCTGGGGCGAAGGGGCCATCGTGGCGTCCGAGGGGTATGCCTTCCTGCAGTCCCGGCTGCCAGCGTGGATCGACAGCCTGGACCCCAATGTCCGGGTCCGAATGGAGGCCGCCCTGGAAGCCAAAACGCTCGACTACCACGGGGCGCTTTACCGCATTCAGGATCTCTCCGCATCGGTACATGCCAAACTAGAGGCGGTCGATGTACTTGCGGTGCCCACAGCCCCCATTACGCCCCCCCGGCTCTCCGATGTTGACGATCCGGAAGCGTATAAAGCTAAAAACCTCTTGTCTCTAAGCAACACCATGCCAGGGAATGTGTTGGGCATTTGCGCCGTCACATTGCCCGCTGGGCTTGATAAGGCAGGCATGCCAGTGGGTCTACAGCTCATCGCCCGGCCCAAACGGGAAGAGGACCTGATTGCCATTGCACTGGGAATAGAACGTGTTCTGGGCGCTCCTCGTGAACGCCTTGGCACCCCGCTCGGCGGTCTGTAAACAAACGCGGATATATAGTGCAGGCCGGTGGCGCGCGCCACCTCAATGGGATAGAAGACCTTGGGATCATCTCCCGGGTTTTAGTTCGCTCCGTCGCCGTCATCGGTTTGATCGTTCAGCCGCTGAATGCGGCGCATGGATCAAAGTAATAGAGATGTATGAGTTACGCAGGAGAATAAAATGAGCTTATCGGTAGGTGTTATCGGCCTTGGTATCATGGGAGGATCGTTTGCCCGGAACTTACTTGTAGATGGCCAAACAGTTACCGGCTTCGACATCCTTGAGGACAATGTGACGAAAATTGTCGAGCTGGGCGGCAAAGCAGGCGCCTCCCCCAAGGATATTGCAAGTCGGGTAGATGTAGTGATCACATCGCTCCCGAACGTGGGGGCTTTCCATGAGGTGATCACGGGCAAGGACGGTCTCGTGGCGGCCGCAAAGGACGGTTTGATCCTTATCGAGTGCTCGACCTTTCCCATTGCTGAAAAACAAGCGGCGCATGATGCCCTGCAAGCCGTCGGCACGATCATGCTGGATTGCCCCATTAGCGGCACCGGAGCACAGGCCGTAATCAAAGATCTTTCTGTCTACGGCAGCGGCTCGGAGGATGCCTTTAACAAATGCCAGCCGGTCTTCGAGGGCTTTGCCAATTATGCATTTTATGTCGGTGAATTCGGCAATGGTAGCAAAATGAAATTTGTCGCTAACCATCTGGTTCATGTACATAACGTCGCGTCTGCCGAGGCCATGGTGTTGGGCATGAAAGCGGGATTGGACCCGCAAACAATTTTCGACGTCATCAAGGTGGGTGCCGGCAACTCCCGGATCTTCGAACTGCGCGCTCCCATGATGGTGGAGGATGATTATTCCCAGGCAACCATGAAAATGGAAGTCTGGCTCAAGGATATGACCACGATCGGAGAGTTTGCATCAGAATTGAATTGCCCAACGCCGCTGTTCACGGCGGGACGGGATATCTACCAGTCAGGCCTCGCCAAGGGCATGCAGGCCTTAGATACGGCCTCCGTTTGTCGGGTGCTGGAGGACTATGCCGGATACGAACGGAATAAGGATTAGAGAAATGATCGAGACACCGCGGGATCGCCTCCCATATTCTCCCATCACGGACCGGCCGGACCTAACACTCCCCGGCGGCGCACGCATGGCCGTTTGGACCATTATGAACGTGGAGCATTGGGGCTCTACCAAAGCCCAACCCCGGACCATCCTACCACCGCCCATGGGCCAACCGCTCTTGCCGGACGTGCCCAACTGGTCTTGGCACGAATACGGAAATCGGGTGGGATTTTGGCGCTTACGTGACATGTTCAAAAAATTTGGCGTGACACCAACCCTGGCCATGAACGGGATCATCATCGAAAGCTACCCTCAAATTGTCGAATACGCTCGGGAAGAAGGGTGGGAATTCATGGGCCACGGATATGTCCAGGGCCCCATGCACAAGCTGGCGGACCAGAGAGAGCATATCCGCTCTACCGTCGAGGCCATCCGGGACTTTACTGGTAAGCCTCCTGNCGGATGGGAAAGCCCNGGCCTCACAGAAACCATGGAGACTTTGGACATCCTGGCCGAAGAGGGCATAAAATATGTCGCGGACTGGCCTTTGGACGACCAGCCCTTAGCATTGAAAGTCAACGCCGGGGAAATGTATTCCGTCCCCTATCCCGTTGAGACCAATGACATCACTATGATGGCACTGCATCATCATTCTTCGGAAGAGTTCGCAACGAAATGCATTGATCATTTTGACCGCTTATATGAAGAGTCGACGGACATTACCCGAATCATGGGGATTAGCATGCATACCTATATTTCCGGCGTTCCTCATCGTTCCAAATATGTAGAGCAAGTTTACGAGCATATTACGTCCAAGCCTGGTGTCCTGATGTGGACTGGCGAACAGGTCTATGAATGGTACAAGGAACAGACTGGCGGCTCGTGAAACCTTAAATTTACCACAGGAGAAAAAGACAATGGCCCTTACTCGCATAAATCCCGACGGCATGTACACGCCCAACAAAGGCATCTACAGCCAGGTCGTCACGTCAACCGGCGCGACCACCGTCCATGTGGCGGGTACAGTTTCGTTTGACGAAGATGCAAATGTGGTTGGCGTCGGCGACATGAAGGCGCAGACATGCCAGATCCTCGACAATCTCCGTATTTCCCTGGAAGCCGCTGGCGCCCGGCCGGTCGACGTGGTCCGCATAAACGTTTATACGCTGGACACGGATGACTATGTGGCCAACGGCGCGCCCGAAGTGATCGCCTTTTTCGGTGACACCAAACCCTGTTCGACAACAGTTCAAGTCTCGAGATTGGTACACCCGGATTGGCTGGTGGAAATCGAAGCAACAGCGACGATCGACTAAGCGGCCGCAAAACGTCGGTTGATTCTGTTGATGGCCAAATCGGTGGGTCTTGTCCCAGCGGGAATGTCGGTCAGGTATTAAAACGCCCGGGCATTGAACCCCTGTGAGAGAGCCTCTATTGTCGCGACCATTCTAGAGAGAACACATGGCACACGTATGGCCTGAACGGTCACGCTGGCAATGCGCAAGGAACAAAACACAATGATTGATCTTTATACCTGGTTCACACCAAACGGCCGAAAGGTCTCGATCATGCTGGAAGAAATCGGCATGGACTACAATGTCCATGTCATCAACATCAGCAAGGGCGAACAGCACGACCCGGCGTTTCTCAAAATAGCGCCCAACAATAAAATCCCGGTGATTGTCGACAGTGACAACGGCACGACGCTCATGGAAACCGGTGCTATTCTTCAATATCTTGCCAAAAAATCCGGCCAATTAATGCCGAAGGATGAGGCCGATTATTGGGATATGCAGCAGTGGCTTATGTTCCAAATGGCCAGCGTGGGTCCCATGTTCGGTCAGGTTCATACCTTTGTGCACTACGGCGAGGGAAAGAACGCAGAGGCCAGCGACCGCTATCTCAACGAATGTAAGCGGCTCTACGGCGTGATGAACAAACACCTGGCGGATAAGGACTGGTTTGTCGGCGGCGCATATTCCATCGTGGACGTCGCTATTTTCCCTTGGGTTGCCCGCCACGACTGGCAAACGGTTGATCTCAACGATTTTCCGAATGTGGCAGAGTGGTACCTGACACTCGCCCAACGTCCCGCTGTGAAAGCGGGCTGGAACGTGCCCGAAAATGATCAAATCATGCCGATGCCCTAAGGCCCATGCCGTACTAACCTGAATGAGGAGAAATAAGATGCCTGCATATTGGCTTGCCCGCTCGAAGGTCAAAGACCCTGAGGGTTACAAACGCTACACCGACCTAGTGCCGGATATTCTCAGGAAATTTGGCGGCAAGCCGCTCTCCCGAGGCGGGAAATACCAGATTATGGAGGGACCGGAATATTTTAACCGGTTTATCGTCGTCGAATTCCCGACCATGCAGGACGCCATAAATTGCTTTGAAAGCGAGGACTATCAAGCGGCTGCGGCTTTTCGCCGGGACGGGTCGGGCGAAGTTGAAAATGTCATCGTTGACGCCACGGAGGGAGACGGAACCTAAGTCCTCCCAGCTGCCCGTGTTATTAGAAAGCCGCCCCTGTGGGGCGGCTTTTGTTTTGAGCCAATTCTAGGTTGATCTTTCGGTACAAGCCGTCCAGACTAAAAAAAACAAAAATTGTGGCTTTCACGAATAACGGGAGACGGGATGAACGAAAATACATCCAGTGAACTGACGCGCGTCGATATTGCGGTCGAAAATTTCGCCAAAGGCCTTAACATTGTCTCCGCTGCCTGGATTTCCTCCGTAGCAGTTCTAATTCTTTACGACGTTGTCGGACGAGAAGCCTTTAACACTCCCTTCCATGGCACCAACGAAATTGTCGCTAACTCAGTGCTCTCCATCCTGCTACTCCAGTTACCACTCTCGGTCATTAATCGGAGTTCTCTTCGGACAACAATCCTTTTCGACAAGGTTGGAATAAAAGGCAAGAAGACGATCGACGCCATTTCCTATTCTCTCGCTGCCCTCTTATTTTTGGGTATTGCTATAGGCAGTTGGCCAAACATGATCGAGGCATGGGAAATTCTGGAACAAGAGGGCTCTGGGGTAATTGAGATACCTGTGTATCCCATAAGGACGTTAGTAGTATTTGTAGGAGCAGTAGGTTTCATTGTCTGCACACTCTCCGTTTTTCAATCGATAACACGGGTAAAGGAATATGAAGTCTATGAATCCGAGGCTTCGAGCGCAGAATAGTTTATTTAGGGTCACCAGGAACCACTCATGGAAATAGATCAAAACACAGTGCTGATTGGCATGTTTGTAATCATGCTGATTGGCATACTTTCTGGTATCCATATTGGTTTCGCCTTTGGGATCACGGCACTACTTGGTAACGTTATTTTATTTGGCGGCATCGATGGCGACTGGGAAGGGGGCTTTGATATTGCAATAGCGGGGGTAGGCAGCGTCGCTTATGAATATCTGCGGAGTGAGGTATTTGCCACAATTCCTCTTTTTATGCTTCTTGGAGATTTCGTGAATAAGTCTGGCTCAGCACGTGACTTATACAACTTGATAAATCGTGGACTTAAAAGAATTCCTGGACGGCTTGCCGTAGCTACCGTAGCCGGCAATGCAGTGTTTGCCGCGGTCACGGGCGTAAGTATCGCCGCCGCGGCCGCCTTTAGTCGGATAGCATATCCGCAAATGCGCCACCACGGCTATAACCGACAGTTTGCACTTGGCTCTGTCGCAGGTAGTGCATGTCTTGGTATGATTATACCGCCGAGTGTTTTGCTAATTGTATGGGGCATTATCGCAGAAAAATCCATTGCCCAATTGTTTATTGCTGGTGCTATACCTGGGTTAATACTAGCCACGCTATACATGATTTATATTGGCGTCATGGCGACCATAAAACCTGAACTAGCTCCGACAATGAGAGACGAGGGGGAGGAAGAACTTTCCCGTTCTGAAGTTGCCAGCGGTCTCGGTATTGGGGGACTAATACTAATTGTTTTAGGTGGTATTTGGGGTGGGCTTTTTACACCCACTGAAGCGGGTGGAGTAGGTGCTGCGTGCGCGATGGGTCTGGGCATACTTAAAGGGATGAGATTTAAGGACCTTGCAATTGCGGTAGTAGACTCAGGAAAAGCGGCGGCGCCGATCATGTTCC
Organism: Rhodospirillaceae bacterium TMED167; assembly: GCA_002170915.1. Next base: position 8,754 of record NHHQ01000030.1, read on the forward strand.
TGTTACTTACCGCTAATATGTATGCGAAGTTTATGGAAGCAGCGGGTATGTCTGAGTTGATCAGAGAGACTTTTGCTACTTACAATTTGGGTGAACTCGGCATTATGCTGGTAATAATCTTTATCTGGCTTGCCTTGGGTATGATATTAGACTCAATCTCCATAATTCTAATAACCGTCCCAATTTTTGCACCTATAACAGAGCCATTCTTTGATCCCATCGCCTTTGGCATCTTTGGTATACTTGTTATTGAAGCCGGTCTGCTCACACCTCCATTCGGGTTATTAGTTTATACCGTGAAAGGTGCGGTTGAGGATAAGTCNGTAAGGCTAGCCGAAATTTTCAAAGGCTCCATACCCTATTGGATATTAATGCTAGTCGTGATGTTGCTTATCTGGTCCACACCCGAGGTTGCGACATGGCTCCCATCCAAAATGTTGTAACACATTTGAGGATTTAACTTGTTCCACTTTGCTTCAAATCTGCCAAAAATATGGTATATCTAAACGACATGGGGAACCCAAAGGTTCCGGGTTAACGTAAAGGAACCATTGTTGAATTGGTATTTTAAAAGGGAGGTACCACTGTGACTAACTTTATAAAAAGAGCCGGCGTAGCCGGGGTTGCTGCCGCGGTTTTAGCCGTTGGTAGTGCGGCACACGCCGTTAGCATTAAAGGTAATGACATCACTATGCGGATTGGCTCAGGTCATCCCCCTTTCATTACTTACGTGAAAGAAGTTTCTAAATTTTTTGTACCAAATGTCAAAAAAAGAGTTGCCGCTGAAACCAAGTACAAAATGAATTTCAAAGAACATTATGCAGGTACCGTAGTGAATGTGTTCGACACTCTCGAAGGAACACAAGACGGTAGACTTGACATTGGCGCTTGGTGTGTTTGCTTTGATGATGACAAAGCAATGGCTATGAACTTGACCTATTACGTACCATTTCATGAGCCAAACGCGGACAAAAATACAAAAATATTTTACGATCTGGTCACAAAATACCCAGAGCTCTATCAAGACTATGAAAAGCGGTACAAGCAAAAGCTGCTAGCTGTTACAGGCTTTAACAACTACGGCCTGCTCAGTGCCTTTGAATGGAATACGTTTGATGATCTGAAGGGTCGTAAAATTCTAGCTGCAGGGCCCAACCTGCCGTGGGTTCAAGGCGGTATTCCGGTTAGGACAACCATACCTAAAGCCGCTCAGCAACTGCAAACGGGAGTTGGTGAGGCAATCATTCTNTTCCCNGACACGGATTATAAGCTCAAACTCCACGAAGCAACCAAAGGCGGTGTTTACACGCTGATGGATTTTGGTGCCGTTGTTCAGATATCACTTACAATGAACATGCGGACNCGTAAAAAATTACCGCCAGAGGTTGTCAAAATTATCGACGAAGAAGCTCAAAAGTACATGACCAAATCGGCAGCCACCTCGCAAGCTGACCATGATTGGGGCTTGGGTAAACTCAAAGGTGCGGGCGTTAAGGTTCGGCAGGTTGACCCATCTGTTAAACTAGCTTGGGCAAAAAGATTAGCTGACTGGCCCAACTCGCGTGCACAAGCTGTAAGCAAGAAAAAGAAAATCGATATGGGCCGTGCGATGCGTGATTACATCAAAATGGTCGAAGCTGGTGGACATAAGTTCCCGCTTGATTATGTGATCAAGTAAAAACGACATCTTAATTACGGAATTAGCGGTCCCTTCGGGGGCCGCTTTTTTTGTCTGAAATCTGGAATAATCACAAATTCAGTGTAAAACTTCAGTCCCACACGGAGGAGACGTCATGGCCAAGCTGGAAATATCAGTCGTGCAAATGGAGGCCGAACGGGTCGCCCGCTTNAAGCAGCTTAANCACAGCTCGGANGGNTATCTNGANAGNCGTATCCCNGAACANATGCGCAATACCTACAATGTTATCGGCCGNGGGGTCACAGAGGATGCCAGCCTCACACCNGCCATCACCGATGCGCANGATTTNAACCTCACCTATGTNAGCGCAGAGCCTGGCAANGGCGCTTCNCTCCATGACCATCCGACNGTCGAGGTNTTCGTTCCCATGACCGGNNACTGGACNATCTTCTGGGGNGACGANGGCGAAAACGAAATTCAANTTGAGCANTTCGACGCGGTCTCNGTGCCNCCNGGGGTGATGCGAGGTTTTCGTAATGACGGTAACGAACTNGGNTTTATCATGGCCATTCTCGGTGGGTCAAATGCNGGATACGTNGACTGGGCAGANGATATTATTGANAAAGCCGCCGCCACCGGNNTNAGGCTGGGCCCNGATGGTAATGCCATNGAAATNGCATCNGAGGAG
>NHHQ01000030.1:11085-15080 GCA_002170915.1 Rhodospirillaceae bacterium TMED167
CAATGGCTCTTGAGNCNATGGACCATCTCTCNATCCGCACCACCAANATGGAGGNGACCCGGGAATTTTANGANACGGCCATGGGGATGNCCGCCGGTGATCGTCCACCGCTCCCCTTTCCGGGCTATTGGATGTATCTTGATGGCAAGGCTGTTATTCACATCGTGGGCATCGACGAAAACGACCCATCCGGCCTGATTGACTATCTTGGCGATGTCAACTTAGACGCCTTGGACGGCAGCGGCGCAGTGGATCACTTGGCCTTTCGGGCCTCAAACCCCCAGGGTCTGATCGCCCATCTCGACACCCTGGGCATCCCCTACCGGCAACGCAAAGTGCCCGAGATGGACCTGTTCCAGCTCTTCCTGGAAGACCCCAACAACATTACGCTGGAATTGAACTACTTCGATTAGACAATCCGTTACGCGAGTGATCGGTAGTGGCGATCGAGCGCATCTCCCGGTAACGAGCTAAACCGTCCCCAGCGCCTGTAAAATTCGCTCCGGTGTAAAAGGTTGGCGGGTGACCCGGGCATTCAAGGGTTTGAGGGCGTCGTTGATGGCATTCATGATCGCGCCGGGTGCACCCGCCGTGCCGGCCTCACCCGCTCCCTTGGCGCCCAATTCCGAATCCGCCGTCCGGCTTTCCACATGCGCAACCTCAATATCCGGCATTTCGCCCGCCATCGGCACCAGATAGTCCGCCATATTACCGTTCAGAAGCTGCCCCTCTGGGCTGTACAAACATTCCTCGTATAAGGCACCGCCAATCCCTTGAACAACGCCGCCCCGAACCTGTTCATCAACCAGCTGCGGGTTGATCACAGTTCCACAATCCTCCACGACCCAATGGTTCAAAAGCGTCACAATACCGGTCGCAGGGTCGACCTCCAGATAAGAAGCCTGCACCCCATTGGTAAAGGCGAATGGGAACTCCTTTGGAACATAATGGCGTGTCACCATCAGTTCGGACTGGAAGTCCTTGGGCAGCGTGTCTGGCCGGTAATACGCGACGCGGCCCACCTCGGCGAGGCTGATCCGTTCCCGTCCATCTGCCATATCGACGATGACATTCTCCCGGATATCTAGTGTCGCCGCGTCCGCTTGAAGCATGATGGCACCGATCTCCAAAATCCGCTGCCGGAGCGCATTGCCAGCCTGGGCTGTGGCCTCACCACCTACACCAGCTGCACGGGACGCCCAAGTCCCGCCGCCATAGGGCGTGATGTCGGTATCGCCAGTCAAAACTTTGATTTTGTCCATTGTCACACCGAGCGCCGTTGCCGCTACTTGGGCGATAACGGCCTCCGTGCCCTGGCCCTGTTCTGTCACGCCGGTTTGGACAATGATGTTGCCCTTGGCATCGAGCCGGATCGTGGCGCCGTCTTGCGCAGAGATGGGGGCTCCGCCAATGCCGTAGAACATGGCACTCGGATTGGTCACTTCGATGAAGGTAGCAATTCCAATGCCCCGGTAGACATCTTTGTCCCGCAATTCCGCCTGCTCTTTGCGCAGCACGTTGTAATCCATCATCTGGATAATTTTGTCCAAACTCTCATGGTGAGAGAGCTGTTCAAACAACATGCCCGTGGGCGACTTACAGGGATAGCCATCGTCCGGCAGTAGATTTTTGCGCCGGATGTCCACCGGATCCATGCCAATGGCATCCGCTGCCTTGTCCACCAGACCCTCGGTGAGGGCTGTCAGGATGGGATGACCCACGGCCCGGTACTGGCACATCGGCGTTTTATTTTGGAACACCACGTTTACCTTGGCCCGATAATTAGGGCATGCATATTGAGCGCCAGTCATGTTTATGACCTGATTGGCTTCGATCCCGCTGGTGCGCGGGTAGACAGAATAGGGCCCGACGCCTGTCACATCGTCATAATCTATACCCTGGATCTCTCCCTCATGAGACACCGCCATACGCGCCGTGATCCGGTGATCCCGAGCGTGAATGTCATTGCTGAATGATTCCAATCGGTCAGCGATAAACTTCACCGGCCGCTTCAACATAATGCTGAGGGCCACGGTGGCGTATTCATCAGCATAGGAATGCACCTTGATGCCAAAGGCGCCGCCCACATCGCCGGAAATGACCCGGACGCGATGATCTTCGAGGCCCATATGTTTGGCGAACAGGGTTTGCATCATGTGCGGGGTTTGGGTCGCGAGGTACACCGTGAGTTGTTCCTCTGAAGCATCATAGTTTGACACAATGGACCGGGCCTCGAGGGTTACCCCAGTATGCCGGCCAAAGTGGAAAGTCTCCTCCACAACTTGATCTGCAGCCTCGAAAATGGCGTCTATTCCGTCGGTCTCAAATTCTCGTTGCCAGGCCAGATTATCGCCAAGGTCTGCGTGAATAACTTGGGTTGCTGCCTCCAGAGCCGTTTCCATATCGGCAACTACGGGAAGTTCGTTCCACTCAACCTGAACAAGCTCAACTGCATCTTCCGCCTGGGCCCGGGTTTCCGCAACCACGGCGACAACCGCCTCCCCCTGCCAAGTCGCTTTCTCGATGGGAAGCGCATATTGCGGTTGGGACTTAAGCCCCTCCAGGTGGGTGAGTACGCCGACCCAGGGGGAACAGACGTCGGCCATCTCGTTTCCGGTGACAACAAGCACCACGCCGGGCGCCGCTTCGGCTGCGGATGTGTCGATGGTTACCATCTCAGCATGGGCATAGGGGCTCCTAAGGAAGGCAGCAAACAACATCCGCGGCAGGCTTATATCATCCGTAAAACGGCCCTTGCCATCAACTAGACGGCGAATGTTGGGCCGGGGAACTGAGCGCCCGATATAGGAATTTGGCCTATCGTGGATGGTCAATCCGCTCATGGCGCTTCACCCATTCGGCTCTGGGCGGTAGATTCGATGGCATCCACCACAGCCTGGTAGCCCGTACACCGGCAATAGTTTCCCGAAATATGTTTCCTGATTTCTTCCCGGGAGGCGCCAAGGTCAGAAGCCAAAAGCTCGGCTGCCGTCAGCAGCATGCCAGGCGTACAGAAACCGCACTGGGCCGCATTACGGGTGACAAAGGCATCCTGAAGGTCAGCGATTTCACCGCTTTGGGTCAGGCCTTCAATAGTCTCCACCGAGCATCCATCAGCCTGGACCGCAAGCGTTAGACAGCCACGGACGATCTGGCCATCCAGCCGCACAGTGCACGCCCCACAAACGCCATGTTCACAGCCTACATGGGTCCCAGTAAGCTCTAATTCGTTTCGGATAAAGTCTGCAAGGGATTGGCGCGGCTCCACTGACCGGGTCACCGCCTCGCTGTTGACTGACATGGAAATCAGTAAAGCCGTATCCATCATCTTTCCCCTATTCTGCGGCCACCAGCCGGCGGACCACACGATCCAGCAAAACCTTGGCAAGATGCAGCTTGGTAGCGGCGCTGCAGCCAATGTCATCAAACGGATCAAGGTCAATGTCTAATGCGGTTTGCGCGGCGCTAATGCGGTCATCGTTTATTATGCCTTCGAGAGCCGCGCCGGCTTTCGCCGCCAGCACAGGAGTACCGGCAACGCCAAAATATGCCAGCCGGACATTTGACAACGCGGTTCCGCTAACAGTTGCCTTTACCGCCAGGCCCGCCATGGCATAATCGCCGTGCCGCCGGGTGATCTCGTCAAAGGCATGGCGTTCTCCACTGCGAAGAACCGGCACATGGACAGCGGTCACAATTTCGCCTTCCTGAAGATCAGTTTCATAGAGGCCCTTAAAATACGTAGCCGCGGAGACCCGTCGCACACCCATGGCGCCAGTCATTTCAATCTCGCCATCGAGGCACAACATACAGGCCGGTATTTCCGATGCCGGATCCGCAAGGGCAACACTACCGCCAAAGGTTCCGCGGTTCCGAATGGCAGCATGCGCCACATGAGGCATCGCCAGATGGATTAGCGGTGCCTGAGCCGCCACTTCCTCAGAACCGGCCACATCGCAATGGCGTGTCAGCGCGCCGATATGAAGCGTGTCAGC
>NHHQ01000031.1 GCA_002170915.1 Rhodospirillaceae bacterium TMED167
GGATTGTCGGTTTTCGAGAAAAGACCGGCGTCCGGGAGCCCGGCAGGATCAATGCCGGGATTTATGCCATGAGCGCCCCGTTGATTGATCAGGTCAAAGAGCTCGGACAAGGCTCGCTTGAGCAGGATGTCTTTCCGAAAATGCCCCCCGGCAGTCTCAATGCTTTTAGCGGGGCGTTCCAGTTTCTCGATATCGGCACGCCGGAAGACTACGCCAAAGCGCCCGCTGTCTTTGCCCCGCATCTCAACCGATGGTCGGGTGTCGCCTTATGATCATCAGCAAAACACCCTTCCGAATGTCTCTCTTTGGCGGCGGGACGGATTACCCCGACTGGTACCGCATCCATGGCGGTGCTGTGATCGGAACGACGATTGACAAATACTGTTACCTTAGTGTCCGGCATTTGCCGCCATTTTTCGAGCATAAGCATCGGGTTGTCTGGTCAAATATTGAGCTCATTAACGAGATTGCCGATATCCGCCATCCGGCAGTGCGCGCCATTTTAGAGGAAATGGCCTTCGAGGACGGGATGGAGATCACCTATAACGCGGACCTGCCTGCCCGCTCCGGCCTTGGCAGCAGTTCATCCTTCTCCGTTGGACTTTTAAACGCCCTGCATGCCTTAAAGGGGCGCATGATTTCCAAGCAGGCCCTGGCCCGCGAAGCGATCAGAATTGAGCAGGAAGTCATGGGCGAGGCGGTCGGCAGCCAAGATCAGATTTGGGCTGCGTTTGGTGGGCTTAACCGCATTGAATTTCACCGCGACGGCGGTTTTGATGTGTCTCCTCTGATCCTGAGCCCGGACAACCGGCATGCCCTCCAATCCTCTTTGATGCTGTTTTTCACCGGTTTCTCGAGATACGCGAGCGAGATTGCCCAGAAACAAATCGACAATTTCGGCAACAAGAAAAATGAATTAGGGGCCCTTGGCCAATTGGCTGATGACGCCACGGGCATTCTACAGGGCACTGGTGACTTGGTGACAGATCTCGGGGCTCTTATGCATCAAGCCTGGAAATTGAAGAGAGAGCTTGCGGACGGTGTCACAACGCCTGCCGTGGACGATATTTATAGCGCAGGCCGGGAGGCGGGGGCCCTGGGCGGCAAACTGCTCGGTGCCGGTGGCGGCGGGTTCATGCTGTTTGTGGTTAGGCCGGAAGACCGGAGCAAGGTCCGCGATCGGCTTAAAGACCTGATCCATGTTTCCTTCGAATTTGATATGGGCGGTAGTAAGATTGCAGTGTTTGAGCCCGAATCTGACCCCAGCGGTCCGTAAATTATCTTTTCTAATCCTTCTGTATTTGGATTTTTTCCGAGCGCGCGTGGATAAAGTGGATCACGTATTTGGTCAGACTATCGAAAAATCGGGCAAGATCCTGAAGTTCTGGGGTGGCCTGTGAGGTACTGGACACGGAATTCTTTTCAGAGAGAGCAGCTGCGCTTAATGAGGCATAGGAGCTGTAATCAAACTCGTCTCCGAACCCGATGTTGTTATCCAGCATCTGGCTGATCATGAGTTCTGCGAAGTGACTATTGAACATAAAAAGGCTGTTTTCCCAGGCGACGTGGTGACGCAAATGGCGGAACTCATCGGAGATGAGCTTTAAAACCCGGCGCCCTGACAGAAGCGACATCATAGGAAACCAGTGATCCCAAAATGGCATGCCCAGGTTAAAGCTGGTCTCATTCCAATCCCTGATCAAGCTCCTATTAAAGAAGAAAGCATCATATCCGTAGGGATCGAGCAGACCGTTTATTTGATCCGGTTGGTCCACATCAGTGCGGGGGCATGTGAGTAGCGTATCTTCCGGGAGTTTTGCGACGAGTTCGGCGACGGATGAAGTTGGTGTAAGAAGGATATCTGAATTAATGATACCAACCTTATCGCTCCCCTTATCTCGAATATGCTGCAGAATGTCATTTATAAAGATGACAGGTTTACCGGTGGCTAGCTTACCATCCCGCAAGACTGTCTCGCAGGCGACTTCCGGGAAAACTTCTGCCACTGCGGCAGCTTCGTGGTGTGAATTCAGCGTGGTTACTTGAAATCCAGCGTGGTTCCAGCTTTGAATCGCGGCGCGCTGCATATCCAACCGGGTGCCGGGAACCAGGCTGGTGTAAAGAGTAAGTGGTTCAGTTGGCATTATATTTCTGAGGCGCCATCGGCCGCCAGTTGTTTCAGAAACGGCTCCACGGCCATTGAGCGCCAGCCAAACTTTTCCCGGCCAAGGGTGCTGTCAATCATGAAACCTGGTTTGGCGGCATCTAATGTGGCCGTTAGTGCTGAGTCTGATTGTAACAAGGATTTTAGGGAGGAGAGCAGGTCTGCGACGGGCATTTGACCATCCAGAGACAAGTTGATTGCCGCAGCGCCGGTGGGGGGCGACGCAATCAGCCTGTCGATGAAATGTGCTAAGTCGTCTATGTGGACGGCGTTGTTGAAGAGCGTGTCCGGATTAACAAATGTTACCGGATCATTTCGCCGCATCTTAGTGACAACACCCGTAAGCCAGCCGTATTTCGCTCCTGGCCCCACAACGCTTGGCAGGCGGAGGGAAAGCGAACTGATAGCATTTTGGTTTTCAGCCAAATAGGCCTCGCTTTCCAATTTGCTCAATGAATAGGGATCTGGGTCGTTGCAGGGTGTTTCCTCACGCACAATTGAGCTTCCAATGGATCCGTAAACCGATATTGCGGAAAAGAAGATGAACAAACGGGCACCCGCGTCGATCGCATAGTTCACCAGGTTATGGGTAAGGTCTATGTTGTTCCGTTGAAAATCAATTTCTGTGGCCTGTCCAACAGATAAAGATGCTGCTGTATGAACAACCACATCTACATATTTTGGCAAAGACCGGAAGTCGGAAAAGTCAGTTTCTAGGGTCTTATAGCCTGGTTGAATTTCGGAGGGCGTATCCCATGTCCGGGCGGTTGCCCATAGGGTATGGGCGCTATTGCGCAGTGACCGCCGCAAGTGACCGCCGCAAAATCCTTGTGCGCCGGTCAGAAGAACATTCATGTCTTCGTCTCGGATGCGGGCAATTGTGCAATTAATTGATCGCGGTAAGTCAAAAGCCCCATGTCGCCTTCAAAGGCCTTGGCCCAAGGAGCGTGTATGGCATCGTCATCGCCTAGAAAGGGACCCAACGTACTCTCGTGGTGGATGACCAGGTCTGTGACTGGAAAATCCGCATGGTACACCCCCTGTTCGACCCTATAGAGGTGCGCATGCGTTCCATCCAAGAGGGCGGCATCTTGGACCAATCCATCGTCCGAAAAGGCGTAAACTGCCATTTGCCCCTTCATCACGTGGAACGACTTGGCCTTCTGCTGATGTTTCTTAGGCGGGTGAATTTTGTTCCTGTGCTGGCAAATAATCATTTCGTGGAAATCATCTGTGGGCCCGCTGTGAAGAGATAGTCTGACGTTCTCGCCTGTCTCTTGCGCCATCCTCTCAAGTTCGGCCAGTAAGGATTGATCAATTTTGGTCATATCGAGCCTGGAGAAATAGCCAATGGATTTGGCGGAGGTGTCCTGCCAACACGTCGTGCCGTCCAGTAATGAGACTTTGGAACTTCGCATTGGTTCGCCTTACAGCTGTTACGTTAACGTTCCGGAGTTTCTGGCTCCACGACTTTCTCCACCGTTTTGCATCATGAGCTGAAGGACATCGCTCTTGGGAAAATGGCTGTNCTTCAAATCTTCNGGAGACAGTTCAAACGCTGAAAAACGGTCTCGCCAAAATGGGGATGTCTCGATCCGGCGGTCTAGCCGTTCGATGAGGTCGGGAGAGACATTGCCGGAAACTCTGTGCTCTAAATACCCCAGGAAATAGAGGGCAAATCCGTTTTCCGGAGATATAACGTCAGCGAGGATATTTAAGTGGGCCGCCAACTGATCAATTTTGAGCGGATTTGTTTCGTGGAATATGCGGTGAAAATTGAGGTGGTAATTCATGAAAAACCAAATATCGGTAATCTGTTCTGGTGTCGGCACGGCGTCCAGTGGGATGTTCGCAAACGCCTCTGCGAAATCGGGGGTCGCCAGCCGGAGGCCTTGCTCAATCTCGGTCTGCTTACCATAAGCTCCGCCGTTAAANCGCAAGTCCTGACTGCCTGTTTCCTGAACCAAGCCTTGGGCCACCATGGCTTCATAAATTGGTGTATTGGGCAGCGGGTGTAGCTGGCTAATGCGGTACCAGTCCAGGTCCATTTCACGGGCAATGTTGATGCTATCAAGAATCATCGACATGCTTTCATTGGGAAAACCCACCATGAGAAAGACGCTGGAATGAATAACCGGATAGCGCCGAAGGACTTCAGCAGCCGCTAAAAAAGTTTCAACTGTTCCCGGTTTTCGCACGGATTTGAGGATCTCCCGGTTGCCCGACTCCATACCAATGTTCAGCGCAATGCAGCCGCTTTCGGCAGCCGCGTGGATGACCTCATCCGTGCAGGAACTGGCGATCACGCCGTTGGTGGCATCCCAGGTAAGATCTAAATTCCGTTTGGTGAGCGTTTCGAAAAGGGAGACCGCTCTTCCATGATCTTTCAGTAGGTCATCGTCGAGCCACATGATGTGTCCNATGCCATGCTCATCGACGAGTGTCTCAACTTCATCTATGACGGANTCGATGGATCGTTGGCGGACACCTTGACCATTAAAGTTACGAACGCTGCAAAATGTACATTGCGCGCGGCACCCCCGATTCGACAAAACGGTCGCAAATCGGGTCTCCTTGGGTTTGAAGCAATAAAAGGCGCCAACCGTGCCCGCGCGGGAATATGTCGAGATATCCACCAAGTCGTAGGCTGGCATCACATTGATGTCTTGTTCCCCAGGAATGGCGGCAGCATCGACCGTCACGTACCCTGTGTCCTGGCGGACNACGAGCTGTGNGAGGCCGTCGGAAGTCGCCTCACCGTTGACGTAGGCCACAAGGTTGCCGAGGGCAATTTCACCTTCTCTCAAAACCGCGATGTCTGCCGTCGGGATATCATCAAGCACCCGGTAAACGTCATTGCTGACGTGTACGCCGCCGATTGCAACCGGCACATCCGCCGTGGCCGCCCGATGACAAATGTTTCGCAATGAGGAGTGGGTCATGGTGAACATACAGGTGATGCCAATAAGATCGGGGCGGAAATCTGCGAGATCAATATCCAGTTTTTCCTGCCAGATGTGGTCAAAGGCGAGTTCCTTGTCATCGTCGAGGCGCTGGCACTGTTGGAGAATTTCATCATTAAGGTTGCAGACTCGTACATCGATGCCCTGTGTTTGCAGTCGTGCCGCGAGAACCAANAGCCCATAAGGCGGGTAATTNGTGTATCTGCCNCGNTTTGCNGTNTCGAGNCGGAANAATTCNGCATCCGCATCCGGGGGCGTCACNAGCAGTANNCGNTNGATGCGTTTGCCCGCAAACAAAGTACGGATCGCATCCGCCGCTGCTTGAGTTGATGTTGAGGTCTCACCTCGGATCATCGCGACATCCCTTCTGGATCGCTTAAATGCTTTTCTATTATAGAAACTTTTTGTTTAATAGTCCCTAACGGCGGTGAAAAATGATGCCCTGTCTCCAACGTTACTTTTGTGTTGCGTAGCCAGGCGCTCGCGGGACGTGGCTCGGGGAAGGGTAAATCGGTAAAGTTGATCTTTTCATAAGACATTATATCGCGCACTGAGCTACTTGCCATTATTTCCTCTGCCAACTCTATCCGTGAAATCGGTGGATTAGCGGTGACATGGAAAGTTCCATGCCTCTTGTTTTGAATAAGATCAAGCAGCACGGAACAGGTGTCAGAGACGTCGGTCAGCGTGAACCAATTATCCCGTGCCATTTTGGCATTCCCAGATAAGAGCGCATGTCGGGTGTTTGTAATGGGGCAANTGGATTGGGGGTCTGTGCNCACGTTCCAGCCTGTCCGCGCAATGATGGCATTCTGGACGTTTGCCTGGAGATATGCCTCAACCTCCGTTTTTTGTTGGGCATACACCGTCGACGGGTTTGGAATACTGTCTTCTGTATGACCGTCATCTTGGTCCGCAAAGATGATCTCCGTCGAGGGGAAGACGATCTGAGCACCCCGGGAGATTGCTTCATCGATGATTCGACAGGTTGCAATAACGTTTAGGTCGTGTGCCCGACGGCTGTTTTCAAATATCCAGTTAGGGTTTGTATAGGCGGACAATACAACGACCGTATCCGACGAAGCTAATTGGGGCATGGTGTCCAGCAGGCTGTCCTGTAGCATATCAAATTTCTGGAGCCTGGGGTACGGCTGGGAGTGATAGGTACCGATAATGGTTTCGCCCCGATCACGTGCCATGGAATGGAGCTGACTGCCAATCACGCCCGAGGCGCCAAGAATGATAATCATGACTCGCCGGGCCTACTCAAAAAATATAAAGCCAACATCACCAGCGTAGTTATGCTGGGTCAAAAGCCAATGCCATTCTTCCGTGTCGTAGAAGGAACGGCAGGTCAGTTGCCAATACAACAGGTTAACTTTCTCCTGTTCGTTTCGATAGGACTCGACGCATATATATGCGGGCCCTTTGCTCACGCGGTTGACTTCATCTACCGCAGCTTCAAGTTCAAAGTTCTTGAGATTGTGAAATGTGTTCAACGAGTACACAAAATCAAATTCGTCCGCTGAGTAGGGTAAATTGACACACGAGCCAGTATTTAAGTGTTTACGGATTTCCTCCTTGGCATGGTGGATGCCGTATTCGGAAATATCAATTCCAGTTACGTCGATACCCGGAACGACCTGCGTGAATTCATAGAGTAGAAATGCCTTCCCGCAGCCGATATCCAGGATTTTTTGTCCGGCGCGAAGATTGTAGTGTGCGGCTATTTCCTCGGCGACGGGGCGCCAGCGACCGTCATAAGTATAGCCTCCAAATCCATATCTCCGATCCCCGTCCCAGTAGTCGTATCCCCATTCAGTCGCGATTTGGGCACAGTCTGCTTTGTCATATTCCACCACCCGTTGAACATAGTCTCTTTTTGTGGATGTATGGATTGAGGTAAGGAAATTCAGTTCATCCATGCGTCTAATTCCTTGGCCGGGAGGCAATCGTCCAGCACTCTGGCCAGCGAAAATATTTCTTCTAACCGCTGGATGTCGTTTTCAGTTTTTATGGCGATATTTTCCACGGCGGCGTGGAGAGTTTTTCCGTTTTGCAAGAGGAGGCCACAGATACGGGCACGTGCGTCAAAGTTTTTGGGCAGCATGAACAAGCTGTACAGGATGATCCCGCCGATTTTATCGAGACCGCTTAGGACATCATTTAGGACAATGAAGCAGTTCTCGGGTGACATTTCCGTCGCGCTTAACAGGTATTTCAGATCGTGCCGATTTGCATAGTCCCGGACAACCAAATTCTGGACGTGATGTGGTACCCGGTTGCCATTGACCGCCCGGCTTGCAATATACCCCCGATGTCCCAATTTATCCGCCATTGAAGCCATCTGGCGCCGTGAAGGTCAGGCCGAGGCGCGTGGCAGGCCGCATGGTGATGGGCTCGAAAAACTCCCCAAATTTTTTATCCGCGTAGGGGGATAGAAGGCTTTTGAAGCGGCAATTCATGGACCATCTGGTTTGCGCCTCTTCATTGACGCGGTTCCCATGCAACAAATTTTGAGAGAAGATGATATACCTGCCATACGGAATGGTCAGCCAGGTTACATCGTCTTTCACGGCATGGAAGAGATCCTCGGAGGTGTTGTGAGAGAAGTCGCCAAGTCCGGCAAGAATCTCGGTGTTGCGCTCCGGAGAGAGGATATACATGCTTTTAGTGGCGTGGCAGTCCACAAGAGGCACCCAAAGCACGACCTCAAATGGGGAATCACCGTTTAGTACATCCGCATGCACCGGTAGCAGTGAGCTCTCATCACCAGGCATCTGAATGCTGAGATTGATATTTTTCTGCATGGCAAGCTCGTTTCCGACCAATGCCGCCAGCATATCGCGGGCTAGAGAATAGTAGGCTACGCGGAACCAAGGCGTGTTTCGCATCCCGCTTAATATGTTTAGCCGTAAGGCGTTTAGGTGGTCCACTTCCACCTTGGTACCAATGTTATCCAGATAGACCTGGAGGGCTGGCGGCGCTGGATTGCCCAAATATGCGCTGCAAGTGTCCACGATCAGAGCTCTGATTTGGTCGAGCGTTTTTCGATCTTCGACATCGCGGATCACATAGCCGGTCGCCAAAAAATCGGCCTCCACCTGTTTCTCGGCTTCGGTTTGAAAGGATGAGAGGGTATCTGTCATTGTATTCCGCCGTTTATAGCCTGGGCCTCCCGAGCAGTTCGTTCCACTTCTTCAGCAATCTGATGGGGTTGGAGGCCGAATTCCTCGAGCAACGTGTCTTGCGACCCGTAATGCCGGGTAAATTGATCCTGAATTCCCAGCCGTCTGATTGTTGGCAGGGGGGCGCTGCCGGCGTCGTTCAATGTCTCCAGAATTGCCGTGCCGAGTCCATTGTTTAACAGATGTTCGTCCAGGGTGACGATCACGTCAGACATTTCAGCTAGATCACGCACCAATTCTACGTCCAGTGGTTTGATGGTCGGGAAATGCACCACACCACAGGAGGTTCCTCTCTCATTCAAGATATTTGCCGCTTCCAATGCTTTGCCGCTCATAATGCCGGACGCGGCCAGGGTGATCTTTGTTGGTGGGCGGAGAATGATGCCCTTGCCGATTTTGAATGCCGGGTTGCCATGTGATATGACCGGGTCACCTCCCTTTCCCAGACGAATATACATCGGGCCGTTCCAGTCCAATGTTTCGGGCATGAGGTGCCTCATCTCGTCAGCATCAGACGGAGAGACAACGGTCATATTTGGCTGAGTGCGCATAAGTCCGATGTCATCAATGGCGATATGGGTAGGGCCGAGAGGCGCGTAAACTAGACCACCGCCATTTGCAATTAAGCGTACGGGTAGATTATGGAGGCATAGATCCATAGAAATTTGTTCAAAACACCGACGGGTCAGGAACGTGGCGATGGTGTTGACGTAGGGAATGTAACCGTCCAATGCCAAGCCGGCGGCCATGCCGATGATATTGGCTTCGGAAACACCTTCCATGAAAAATCTGTGCGGCATCTCTGTCCGCATGTCATCCAGGACACCCGGGCCGAGATCGGATCCAATGAACACGACCCGCTCATTTTTGCGAGCCAGTTCATAAACCATATCTAGACAGGTACGGCGCATCACCGGCCCCCCAGAGACTGATAAAGCCGGTCGATATCATCCGGCCCAAGTTTGGACTTATGATGCCACTCGGCTTTACCTTCCGTATATGGTATGCCCCGGCCCTTGATAGTGTGACAGATAACTGCCGATGGTTTGCCGTGTGCTAGTGGCAGACTTTCAAGGGTATGACGTAATTTTTCAACATCGTGGCCATCGATTTCCGTGACGCCAAAGCCAAAGCTCTGCCATTTATCGGCGAGGGGTTCTAATGGCTGGACGGTATCGGTTGGACCATAACTTTGCAGTTTGTTGTAGTCGATCAGCACCGTGAAATGATCAAGTCTGTGTTTCCCTGCGGATAAGGCACCCTCCCAAATCGATCCTTCATTGATCTCCCCGTCACCCACGATGACGAAAACCCTGCTTTTCCTGTTTTGCATCTGTGCTGCAAGGGCCATGCCCAGCCCGGCGGACAGTCCGTGCCCAAGCGCGCCAGTGGAAAACTCCACGCCAGGGACTTTGCCAAATTCTGGGTGCCCTCCCAGAATGCTGTCTGGCTTGCAGAACGTTGTCAGTGTCTCAGGGGCGATGAACCCCTTATCCGCAAGCAAAGCATAGAGTGCAATGCAGCCGTGACCTTTGCTGAGGATACATCTGTCCCGGTCAGACCATCCCGGGTCATCTGAGCGGTAAGAGAGTATATCGTCATAGAGCACACGCAGAATTTCGATGAGGGAGAAGGTTGAGCCGATATGACCGCGCCCACCGCCTTCAAGCGCCCGGACGGCCAATCGCCTTAAGGCGAGAGAGCGCTCGTCTAGGCCGTTTTGGCAGATGTCCTTCGACGCCACGTGATCATTAATAGGGGTCAAAAGGGATTGCTCCTGGCAAGTGACTGAGCACGTTCCAGCATAATTCGGGTATTTTTTAACCGCATCTTCCTAAACTTTTCAAGGTTCGCCTGATCCGCTTCCGCCAGACCAATATCAGCATTATGACGCAAGTATACATTTAACATGATCATGCACCAACGGAGCGCGAATAAGGGGAGCGCATTGGTTACTTGGTGTCGCTCCTGACGATTTAGTCGGTAAATTTGCGAAAACCCGTCGATCACGGACCGCCAACTGGACTCCGGTAAATTCATTCCCGGGTGGAGGACAAAATCGCAGATTAATTTAAAGGGTGCATCCCGTCCGAAATATTCAAAATCTAGAAAAACGATCTCCCCCGAGGACGTCTGTAAGGCATTGTGGAAACCAAAATCAGATGGGCTCAGGATATGAGCTTGCAATTGAAGAGCTGACTCCGGTTCAATCCCAAGCTGGTCGGCTTTCTCCAACTGACGATCAAATATCTCGTCACAACTCGGCTGAAACTCGGTCTCTATAAACTTGGCGCATTCCGGAGAGAGGTTTTCCATTCCGTGAAATCGGTCGAGGCGGGCCGCTGTCTGTCGGGTAACATCGGATAGAGACAGACAGGCATCCGAGGCCAATTTCCATTGGGCAGTTTGGGAGGGCCCCGATAGTCCGAAAAGTTGATCCGCGAAATGCGTTGCGGCCTTAAAATGGGTTTCGTCCGGCGAGATGATTGGCGTTCCTGATACCCACTGGAAGAGTGCACAGTTGGCGGTCACGTCATGGGCGATGGGAGTGGGTACATTTTTGATGGCGTTGCCCTGCATAAACTGGAGCGCCGCAACCTCGGTGCCCAGCCGGTCGCGGTCGTCTCCCGGATCCTGGCGATAAAATTTTAGGGCGAACATGTCCTTGCCGGAAAGGACTTTGTAAACGCCATTGTTACCGCTTCCTGAGATCCGTTCGAACTGGTCTGCGCGCCGACCGAGCAGTAATTCGGCCGAAATAAGGAGGTCATCGGAGAATTGCTCCAGCCCTTGTGTCGTGCGGTTAGACATTAAATAGGGCACCCCGAATTTCATGCCAGGACGCGACCGTTGGGAAGGAGTGGCCTGTCAGCGACTGCTCTCCTGGTGCAAAATGAATACGCTCGGTGGTCGTCGGAAAGTTCGCATGGTCTAGCACCTCAACCAGGTCGTCGATAAAATGAGTGCAACCGAGCTCAGAGATACGGGCTATTTTTTGCTCTCTCGTGCTTTCGAAGTAAATGTTACCCGGGCGTAGTCCAGGGCCAGTCGGGGCGATGATCTTTTTTGCGTTCATCCACTTCAAAGCTTCCGTCCTGAGGTTGACATCGCCGGTCCCCAAAGTGGCATGCTCTGTCTTATGGCTGATAATATAAACCGCGATAGCCCGGTTATAACAGGTCTCAAGGAAGTCGGTGACACCGGGATAGAGCTCTGCGTGGCGCATGCGCGGTCCATAGACCTCGGCCTGCATACGTTGCCATTGTTCTTCGCCGCGCGGCAGTTTCCGAACATGGTCGCGGACCTCTCTCTTTGATTGTCCTATTGACTGTCTCAGGCCCCCAATTTCAACCCCCACCTCTATGAAGAGGCGGTCGTAACAGGCAATCGTATTATCGAAATCAATACCGATTATGGATGCAGAAGTGGCCATGCCAACCTACCCGTGGTGACGTGCAGCATTAGTTCAATGAGAGCGACTGCATGACTTTCACGTTATAATATTTTTGATTTGTCAGTGAATCAGGGACGAGGCCTTTGGTAAATGCCGCCTCTAAATCCTCCACGGCATTATCGATGCTGTGGCTCGGTGTGAAGCCCAGATGGTTCTGTATCCGTTCAGACGAAATGTGATAGGAGCGTAAATCATCGGTTTCCGTGACATCAATGGCAACGCGGGTGCCGATCACGCCACGGACCAGTTCGGCAATTTCCATCACTGGGTGGTTCTCGTAACCTGCATTGAACACCATGCCGTCGATCAAGTCGTCAGGATAGCTCAGGCTGTTCACATAAAGCTGGACCATGTCGTCAATGTGGATGTTCGGGCGTTTTTGCGATCCGCCAAAGACGGTAATTTTACCATTGTTTATGGCATGATTGGTCAAAATATTAACTGTGAGGTCCAGTCTCAATCGGGACGCATACCCGCAAACGGTTGCTGGCCGAAGCGTCAGGGTGGTGAAGCCTGGCTCTCGCTCCTCCTCCAAAACCTGTTCGCAAAGCGCCTTATATTTTGAATAGTCCGTCAACGGTTCCAGCGGTAAATCTTCGGTGACGTTGGCGGTATTCTTAATGCCGTAGACGCTGGATGATGAGGCATAGATAAAACGGTTTACACCGGCGCGCTTGGCGGCCTGGACGAGCGGCCGGAAGGCGTCATAATTGATCGACTTTCCAAGAGCAGGATCGAGTTCAAAGGAGGGATCATTCGAGACACAGGCAAGATGAATAACGGCATCGCAGTCCGTGAGGGCAGTCGCCACGACCGAGCCATCCCGCAGATCGCCATGAAACTCCTTTAGGTTTGGATTGTCTTTCTGGTCATCAAATATATGGTTTCCAAAGATGTAAAGATCCAGCACATGAACTGTGTGACCTGCACGAAGCAACGCGGGCACCAGTCGGCTACCGACATATCCTGCGCCACCGGTCACCAAGACCGTTCCTTTTACCATGCTCATAAATTAACCCGTGCTATTTCATGATGGAGGAGACGTGCTTGGCTAGAACAGCGCGATCGATCGAACGGGATGTGCCAAGTTCCGCAACCATTTCTGCGCCGGCCAAGTTGGTCAAAAAGGCAATAATGTCCCAGGGGGTACCTTGCGCCACTAATGGTGATGTGACGGCCAGTACAGCATCGCCCGCGCCGACACGGTCAGTCACACGAATGGCAAGCGCTGGCGCCTCAACGAAGCCCTCTGTTGGGTCAAAATGAAGGCTGCCGGCGCGGCCCCGGGTCACGGTGTAGCGGTCGCACTGGATTTGATTGCGCAGGTCGCCAATCATGTCCTTAAAGCCGGTTTGCTTCATCCTCATTTCCAGTTGTACCTCGCCGCCGTTCAAGCAAATATAATCCGCACGCTCATATTTGGATATTGTGTTGAACCCGCGGTTGCCGGCGTTCGCCTGAGTGTTGACGGCCAAAAAAGAGGACCGGTCGATTAGCTGCGCAATGGCGTCGGGTGTCATCATGCCATGGCCATAGTCCGCCATGATGACGACGTCATAACCGTCGATGACTTTATCAATTTCTTCGAGCAAGCGGGTCTCTGTCTCCCCATCCAGAAGGGCATCGTCGAGTTCGTAGAGTTCAAATAATTTTCCACCAGTATGGCTGTCCACGTAGCGGCGTTTATGAATTGTGGGGGTGCCGCGTCGCCCGATCGGATGGAAGTCGACATTGTCCATTAGTTGGTCTCGAATGTATTCGCTGCGGTTGTCGGCATCCCCGACAAGGGCCAACAAGCCCACATTATTGCACAAACCTGCAACATGGTTGGCGATTGCCAGGCTGCCGCCGATATAGGTTTCTTCGGCCAGATATTTGAAGGCAAGAATGGGGTCTTTCGCGGACTTTCCCANGCTCTCGCAAAAATGATACTCGTCAATGATCGCCTCCCCAATAACGAGAACATTAAGGGAGCGGATTTCATCCAAATATTTTGTGACTTCTGAAATCGAGTATTTCTGCCGGATTCCTGTTAACCAATCCTGGGCTTCNGGGGAAAACACTTCGAAGTGGGTGTTAATGAGTTCCGAGGAACTCATGGTCAGTTCATTGGTGAAGGAGAGAACGCCACCGTGGGCCTCGACACTTTTTTTCTCTTCAGCGATCATGCCCGTGACATCGTCATCTAAATTTTTGTAATCGCTGCCCTTGGCGTAGACATCGGGATGGAGCTTCGTGATCAACTCGACCGCATTGGGCGCGTCATTGATGCCGACAAGTGCGACACATCCCAGAGCCGCCAGTGTTTCCGCACGCAGCTGTGCATTAAAGACCGGACGGCCTGGCCCTTTGTTCACGAACCGGTCTGCGGTGAGGGTGACTAGCAGTTTGTCGCCCAAACGCGCCGCCGCCTCCAAATGGCGGATATGACCAGGGTGCACCAGATCAAAGACGCCATGGCAATGAACGACTGTGTGCCCCGCCTGCTGGAGCTTTGCAACGGCATCGGCTAATTCGTCTAGCTCCAATATTTTATCGGCCATCTGGGGGCGATTTGGGTTCACATGGTCTTTCATGACAAATACTCAAACCAGTCTTTGGTTGCATCCGCAATAGAATCTTTATTCCAAACCGGTGCCTTGCGCCAGTAATCAATGTTTTTCAGCATGATGCGGACACCGTCTTCAAGGTGCGTTTGAGGGTGCCAATTGAGTATTTTTTTTATTTTCGTAATGTCAGCATGCGTGCAATCCGGCTCGCCCGGACGTTTGGGAATATATTCGACCTCGCCATCAAGTAATGCGACCAGCCGGTTGATACTATAGGTGTTGTCGCTGCCGACATTGAAAATTTCACCCGAGACATCGGATCCTGCCGCGCACACTAGTGCATCGGCGATATCGCCGACATAGGTGAAGTCACGCGTCTGAGTGCCGTCGCCAACAACTGTAAAGGGTCTTCCAGCCAGTTTCTGGGCCAGAAAAACGCCAAAGACGGCACCATAAGTGCCCGATGTTCGGCTGCGCGGGCCATAAACGTTAAAGAGGCGGAGGCAGATCGACGGCAATCCGTAAACCTGGGACCAATGCATCACGATTTCTTCGCCGAGATGCTTTGTGAGCGCGTAGGGGTATTGCGGTTGGACCGGTGCTGTCTCCGGTGTGGGATATACTTCCGGGATCCCGTAACAGGTTGAGGAGGCGACATAGACCAGCCGCTTGATGTCCTGTTTACGGGCGGCTTCAACCACCCGCTGAGTTCCNACGACATTGGCTTGAAAATACGCATCGGGTTTCTGAATGGAGGGGACGATGTCTGCCAAACCTGCGGTGTGGAAAACCCAATCAATACCCTCAAAATGCGGATCCAGGGGATCACAGGAGATGTCGACGAGGTGTGTCTCAATATGTTCCCGGTTCTTGATGCCGTCGAGATTGCTCCAGCGCCCAGTCGAACAATTATCCAAAACTGTGACTTGGTGTCCATCAGAAAGCAGACGTTCTACCAAGTGGCTGCCGATGAACCCCGCGCCGCCGGTCACCAGAGCATTCATCTGAGAAGCGTTATCCATTCAGATTAACCCGCCGATATTGGGATGCGCGACGGACGTGCTACCCGTTTGCCGCTGCATCGGTTGGCGTGCCCTCGATCTCGGCACGGACCGATCGCAACCAATCGCCGTGCATAGGGACGGGATGATCCAGACCACCAGCTTTGACCTGTTCGGCCATTACCATTGCCTGATCTATGATGTCGTCAATGTCGATGTATTTATAGCTGCCGGCGCGGCCCATAGATATGATACCCTCCGGCATATCGGCAAAATAACGCTCCGCATGGGCAACGTGTTTTTTGATGGGAACTGGATAGAGCCGGTTAGATTTCGACGGAATTTCAAGCCCGATGAACGTGGAACCCGACTGATGCCGGGTAAATTTCTTGTACTCCACCATTCGGGTGAAAATCTCGTTACTTGTATCATAGACGAAATACACGTCTTTTGGAAAGGCGAATTCCACGGGCAGGACGATTTTCAGAAAATCCCGGCCTTTGAATGGTAGTTCGCCGTGCGCGTTGTCCATGATGACGTCGGGTGACACCGTGCTGACGATCAGATCGTAGGAATGCCAATCCCCTTTCATGTGGACGCGCCGATTTTCTATGTCGAATTCTTCAATCGTGGTGCCGAGGAGCACCGTCGTGTCCGCTGTGGAAATGTCAAAATAATCATCATAGCCGTTGGGGGCGATGGGATAGGCGGATATGGCCTCGTCCCAACAGGCCCGCGTCCCTTCTTTCAAAGCAACGCCCTTCGGCGACCAGGCAAAGTCGTCTATNTCTTTGCAGTCATCGACTTCCCACATTTTACGGGTGTAGCCGTCGACAAATTTCCGATAGAGCGACTCGCCCACCGATCCGATCCAGTATTCTTCTAAATTACGGGCGTTGATGGCACCAGTGATCTGACGCAGTTCGGACTTTATCTGCTCCCGGTCCGGCATCCTCGGAATATCGTCCTTATGGATGGGAAAATTATAAAATTGCTGATCCGGTTCNACATANGTCAAAAATTCATGCTCNGGNCATTTGCGCATNGGCACGATTTTNTGNAGATAGTCGAACAGTTTATCGTCCGGNGTNANGAAGTGCCGNGGNCCATAAGTNAAGGGNTGNCCGCCATGCCAGTGGGTNTTCACACCCCCACCTAAAAACGGTGCTTTTTCAACGAGCGTTATGTCCCAGCCGCCAATTAGAGATAGTTGGTGGGCCGCCGCACATCCCGCAAACCCGCCACCGATAATGAGCACTGTTTTCACGCCAATTCCTTTTTTCTAAAGGGTCCTCCAGCGATAAATTGCCAGTGCCCCAGACTATTAGTCTTGTCCGAATTTCTACTCGGATCCTGGTTAAAAATTGTTCATTTTACTACCATAGCGTCTCAAGGTTAATAACCTTATAAGTCCGCCCAATGTTTATTCAGGAAACGGGTTCCTCCTTCGTGAATCAAATTTTTTACACGATGGGTAAGCTGAGAAGCAGTTTAATCGTAAATTGGTTCCTCAAACTTAGACAGGCACTTAAGGATTTCGTCGTTGGCGTATCCGCCCAATTCAGCATTTTTATAAACTTCCAATGCTTTCAAATTATTGCCGACCCTTGTGTGAATTTCTCCCAGAGCGAGCGTAATTTTAGCCGATTTAATCGTCTCTAAATCAATGGTCTCAAGAATATCAATTGCTTTGAATGCTCTGCCCATGTTCAGGTAACATATACCAAGGAGATACTTTGTTACCTCCGAGTCATATCCGGAAGACAATGCCTGTTCATAATATTTGGCGGCTGCGTCATTTCGATCTTGGTTCGTATAAATCGTAGCCATGAGTAGACAGGCATGAGATGTCTCAAGCGAGCCATAATTTATTTGAATGATGCTGGAGGCTTCATCTGCATCGTGTGAAGCTGAAAACTTCGTTGCAGCTTCTGCTATTGTTGTGAGGTTGTTTGCAAATAGCTGTTCTTTGGCAGCTTTTTTCTCATTCAATAGATCAGCAATTTTTTTAAAGTCTGGGAACCGCGTTAATAAGCTCTCGTAATATAGGATCATCTCTGTTTGATTAATTCCTAGATCCTTGATGAGAGCTAATTTTAAAAAATCTGACTCTTTTTTTGTAATTTCTGCTGCATGCGTATAACAATTTACTACAGCCGCGTGATTTCCGGCCATTTGGTGAAAATTTCCCTGCAGGTTTAATATTTCG